>NZ_DASVSG010000165.1:0-47024 GCF_036388195.1 Jatrophihabitans sp.
TATCTCGACGGCCGGCTGCTGTCCGGCGCGTCCTACTCCGCCGGCGCGATCCGGTGGAGCGGCCCGGACGGCAACGGCTTCCTGCAGACCGACGTGACCGCGCGCGGCGGCCGGCGGCTGGTCGGCGCCACCTGGCCGGCCGGGCAGAGCGCGGCCAGCGGGCACCGCATCGAGCTCACCGCCCAGCCGCTGCCCCGCAGCACGCCGGCCGGCCCGGCGCAGATCGCCGGCGAGTACACGGTGCGGGTGGCGACCGGGCAGGGCCCGCGGCTGGTCCAGCTGGGCGTCGGGACCGAGATCACCGTCGACGGGCAGCTGCCGGGGCAGGCGCAGCTCACCGGCGGCAGCCTGCGCTGGAGCGACGGCCCGGCCCGCCTGGTCGAGGGGGAGTGCCGGGCCGTGTTCGACCCGATCACCGCCCGTTCGATGCTGTTCGGGACCGGCCGGGCCACACCCGGGAGCCGTCCGATGACGCTGACCGGGATCGTCCCGGTCAGCTCCGAGGACCAGCGGATGCTGGCCGCCGACCCCCAGCTCGGCACTCCGGACTGGGCCTGGGAGCACCTGGTGGAGCTCACCTGCCAGGCCAGCCGGTCCGGCGGCCTGTTCGTCTACAACGCATGGCAGACGGCGGTGCTCAACCTGCGGATGCTGCGCTATGTGGTGCGGGAGGTCTCCCGGTGACCGCGCTGGCAGAGACGGCCGGCGAGCTGAGGCCGGTCCTCAGCAGGGTGCGGCTGGGCTATGACACCGAGCGGTTCCCGTTCGCTGCGGTGCTGCGCCGCGATGTCTTCCGGGTCGGATCGCTGGAGTCGCTGCATCGCGACATCCAGGCCTCCCGCGCCAGCCGCGGCCAGCGCACCGAGCTTCGCACCCGGGACAACCTGGCGGCCCGGGCGCTGGTGCAGCGGCTGCCCGACAGCGCGCCGTTCTTCCAGCTCTATCACGAGTTCATGCGCCTGGTGCTGGCGCCGGTCGCGGGCCGGTCGCTGTCGTACTCCAACCGGCCCAAGATCCGGGTGCACTTTCCCCAGACCCCGAGCGTCAGCTCGTTCCATGCCGACGCGCCGGTGACCGAACGGGTCGACCAGATCAATTTCTGGCTGCCGATCACCGACGTGCACGGGTCTGCGGCGCTCCAGCTGGAAAGCGACTACGGCCTGCAGGACTACGCGCCGGCGCCGCTGCGCTACGGCCAGGCGCTCATCTTCGACGGCGGGTACCTCGGGCACGGGTCGGTGCTCAACACCACCGACGTCACCCGGATCAGCTTCGACATGCGCTTCGGCTACCGGGGCGCCACCACCCGGGCAGAAGGGATCCATCTGATGAACCGCATCGTCCGCCGGCTGGACCGGCTGGGCCGCTCCTAGGCACGACACCCACCTCGACATCCGCCGGTGTCACCTGGCCAACTCCAGGGTTTGGTGACGGTGAGTAGCGGGGCGGCTCAATGGAGATGCGGGTCTCGGCACACCGGCGCCCGCCGCGCGTACGTCATCCCGCGAGCAGCGCTGTTAGAAGTTCGTAAAATACATCATTGACAACATTCTTAGTCCACTCTTATGGTGCCTTAGGACTAATGCTCTGTCTCATCTGACTGCCCTCGAACTGTGCCGTAGGAATAAGCCGTAGAAATAACCGGCCCCGGCTGGATCAGTCGTTCGGATGTGGACTGGTCTACTGCCACGGGCCGCCGGGCCCAGGCAGCGCCCAGCGCGCCCGGCACCAGATATGCGCACTCGGAGATTTTCCCGGCTTACCCACCCACCCCAGACGAAAGTCAGCGCTCTCACCCCTACCAGGCTGCCCGACCCGGGCTGCCGCTGATCAGCTTTCGCCTGTTCTGAAAGGTTTCCCATGGCCCTATCCCCCCGTCGCCGTAGCGCGACAGTGGTCGCCCTGCTCGGTATGTCGGCCCTGGCCGTCACCGGTATCGCGGTCACCGGCTCGGCCACCGCCGCGCCCTCTCCCAAGGCCTCACCCAGCGCTCTGGCCGCGCAATCGGCCGCCGCCCTGGTCGCGTCCAAGGCAGCCGCCCTACACGTCAGCAGCCACGACGCCTTCATCGCCCACAAGGTGATCTCCACGCAGGATGGCCTGCAGTACGTGCCTTATGACCGCACCTACAAGGGCCTGCCGGTGATCGGCGGCGACTTCGTGGTGGTCACCAACGCCGCCGGTCAGGTGCTGTCCACTTCGGTGGCCCAGGAGCAGGCGATCAACCTGTCCACTGCCGCCACGCGCACCCCCACCCAGGCCGCGGCCGCGGCCCGGGCCCACGCCAAGTACAAGGTCCTGGACAAGGTCGCGGGCACCCGCCAGGTCGTGCTCGCCTACGGCACGCCGCGGCTGGCCTACGAGACGGTCGTCTCCAGCCACGCCGGCGCCAAGCCCAGCAAGCTGCACGTGTTCACCGACGCCAGGACCGGCGCGCTGGCCCACTCCTACGACGAGGTGCAGGAGGGCTCCGGCACCGGCAAGTGGAACGGCCCGAGCCCGCTGGCCATCGACACCAGCCACCCGACCAGCACCACCTGGACGATGACCGACCCGATCCGGTCGAACGTCTCCTGCCGCGACTACACCAGCAGAGCGGTGCTGTCCGGCGCCGATGACGTGTGGGGCAACGGCGTCGGCACCAACATCGAGACCGGCTGCGTGGACGCCCTGTTCGACCTCAAGATGCAGTGGACCATGCTGTCCTCCTGGCTCGGCCGTAACGGCATCAACGGCTCCGGCGGCGGCTTCCCGATCTACATGGGCCTCAACGACCTCAACGCCTACTGGAACGGCTCCTCGGTCACGATCGGCCACAACCAGGCCGGCGAGTGGATCTCCTCCCTGGACGTGGTGGGCCACGAGTTCGGGCACGGCCTCGACGCCAACACCCCCGGCGGCATCGGCTCCTCCGCGGTCGCGGAGTTCACCGGTGACGTCTTCGGCGCGCTGACCGAGCGCTTCGCCAACGAGTCGGCCACCTACGACGAGCCGGACTACCTGGTCGGCGAAGAGGTCAACCTGGTCGGCCAGGGCCCGATCCGCAACATGTACAACCCGTCGCTGATCGGTGACCCGAACTGCTACTCCAAGACGGTTGACCGCATGGAGACCCACTCCGCGGCCGGCCCGGGCAACCACTGGTTCTACCTGGCCTCCGAGGGCAGCAACCCGACCAACGGCCAGCCGGCCAGCCCGACCTGCAACGGCTCCACCGTCACCGGCATCGGCATGCAGACCGTCGGCCAGATCTGCTACAACGCCATGCTGGCCAAGACCTCCCGCATGAGCTACTTCAAGTACCGCATCGCCACCCTGAACGCCGCCAAGAACCTCACTCCTGGCAACTGCGCCAACTTCAACGTCATCAAGGCTGCCTGGAACGCCGTCAGCGTCCCGGCGCAGACCGGGGAGCCGACCTGCCCCTGACCCTTCGACGCATGACCTGAGTCGCGACCGGGCGGCAAGCCAGCGATGGCTTGCCGCCCGGTTCGTCATTGGCGCGTCATCCGTCCACCACTCGTTCGGTGGCGACGAGGGAATCGGGTGATATGGGTGGACCGACGCTAGGGCCCGGCGACCACGCCGAGGTCCTGGTACACCCCGAGCGGGTTGCCCCACGGATCGGTCAGGTTGGCGAAGGCGACCAGTCCCGGCAGCCACTTGATGTCACCGGGCTCGAAGCCCTTGGCGCGCAGCACCCCGGCCGAGGCCTCGATGTCCTCCACCTGGAACCGCAGCCGGAACGACGACGGGTTGATGTCGGTGCGTCCGGTGGCCAGCTGCAGCCAGGCGCCGGGGGAGATCTCCCACTCGTAGAAGTCCGGGTCCGGGCCGAGGTCCGGCTCGCGGCCGAGCAGCGCTGAGTAGAAGGCCAGCGCCTCGTCCCGGTCACCGGCATGGACGGCGATGGTCAGGCCACGGACGTGCATCTCGGTCATGGCCTGACCCTAGCGGGCGCGTTCCGGCCTGGTTTGTCAGACCCCGCCGTGACGCTGCAGCGAGCGCAGCGCCCGGCGCAGCGCGTCCGTGCCGTCGACCAGGGCGCGCCGGACCGGCGGGGCGAGCTCGGCGGCCCGCGGCTCGGCCAGCGCGTCCTCGGCCAGCCGCAGCACGTCCGGTGAGGCGGCGGACACCGGGAAGGCCCGGAAGATCACCGAGCCGAGCGCCCAGCCGTGCCGGTGCCCGGCGGTGGCCGGCATCTCGGCGAAGAACCGGGGCAGGTAGCCGGCGGTCAGCTCGGACTGGCTCGGTTCGAAGAAGCTCTCGGCGATGGCGTACAGCTCGTAGGCCGGCCGCTGGCTCGGCTGGGTGAGCAGCGCCCAGGCCGCCTGCTTGGCCGCCGGATCCGGCCGCACCGCCCGGGCGCGGGCCGCGTGCACCACGCCCGAGGTGCTCTCGTCCCGGGCCAGCTCGGCGTCGATGCCGGCTTCGCTGAGCGCTCCCAGAGCGGCCAGCCGGGTGACCAGCGCCCACCTGAGCTCGGCGTCGATCGCCAGCCCGTCCGGCAGCTGCTCCCCGGCCCACCAGGCCCGCAACCAGGCGACGTCGTCGGTGGCCCGGATGCCGGCCCGGGCGGCCTCCAGCTGCTGGTCGCTGCCGGGCTCGGCGCCGGCCAGCAGCCGATGGGCAAGGCCGGCTACCCGGGACCGGCGCCCGGCCCGGTCGGCGGGCCGGGCGTAGTTGCCCGCCAGCTCCTTGGTGGCGAACTCCAGCAGCTCGGCGGTCACCAGCTCGACCGGCTCCACCGCGACCGCGGCCAGCACCGTGTCCAGCGCCTGCGCGGGGTCCAGGTCGGCGTCGCGGACGGCGTCCCGGATCGCGTTGTAGAGCACCACCCTGGTCGGCGCGGCGGCGATCCGTGGCAGCAACTCGGCGACCGGCTGCCAGCCGGCCGTCCCGAACCGGATCTTGGCCCAGCTGTCGTCGGCGCTGTCGGCCACCACCAGCCGCAGCGGCCCGGCGCCGTTCTGGCTGACCCGGACGGCGTCGTCGTGCAGGGTGACCTGCTCCTCCAGCCGCGGCCGGGCCTCGGCGTCGAACCCGGTGACCCGGATGGTGTGCGGGCGGCGCGCGCCGGCCGCCGCGGTGCGGCCGAGCCAGACCTCGCCGGTGTCGCGCTGCTCGGCGGTGAGGGTGTCCAGGCCGCTGGTCCGCAGCCAGACCTCGGCCCAGCCGGGCAGGTCTGCCGCGCCGGCCCCCACCCAGGCGCCGATCAGGTCGGCGAACTCGGCGTTGCCGAACCGGTGCTGGTCGAAGTGCCGGCGCAGGCCGGCGAAGAAGACCTCGTCGCCGAGGTGGGCGGCCAGTTGCTTGAGCACCGAGGCGCCCTTGGCGTAGGAGATGCCGTCGAAATCGGCGAGCGCTGCGGCGGCGCTCTCGGAGCCGTTGCCGGCCACCGGGTGGTTCGACGGGGCCTGGTCGGCGATCCGGCCCCAGTCCTTGCGGTGCAGGGCGGACTCGATCCAGGCGAGCTCGGCCAGCTCGCCGGTCATCTCAGCGCACACCCGGTAGCCCATGTACTCGGCGAAGGACTCGTTGAGCCAGAGGTCGTCCCACCACCGCATGGTGACCAGGTCGCCGAACCACATGTGCGCCATCTCGTGCGCGATGGTCGAGGCCCGGACGCTCCGCTCGCCGCGGGTGGCGGCGGAGCGGAAGATGAACTGGTCGCGCAGGGTGACACAGCCGGGGTTCTCCATGGCGCCGGCGTTGAAGTCGGGCACGAAGGCCTGGTGGTACTCCCCGAACGGGTACCGGATGCCGAACAGCTCGTGATAGCGGTCCAGCGAGGCGGTGGTGACCGACAGGATGTCGGTGGCCTCGGCCTTCAGGTGTTCGGCCAGCGAGGCGCGGGCGTGCACGCCCAGGACGATGCCGTCATGCTCGGCGGTGATCGAGGCGTACGGCCCGGCCACCAGGGTGACGAAGTAGGTGGCCAGCGGCTGGGTGCTCGCCAGCTGCCAGCGGCCCGGCGCCGTGCGGGTCGCGGCGCCGTTGCCGATCACGTTCCATTCCGGCGGGCAGCGCACCTCGATGTCGAAGCTGGCCTTGAGATCAGGCTGGTCGAAGCAGCCGAACCAGCGCGGCGCGGCGTCCAGGAAGGACATCGCGTAGAGGTAGGTCCGGCCATCGGCAGGATCGACATGGCGGTGGATGCCTTCGCCGTCGGTCGAGTAGGCCATTCGCGCCCGGATCCGCAGGACGTTCGCTGCCCGGAGCCCGGTCAGCGGCAGCCGGCCGTCTACCAGGCCGGCGGGGTCGACCGGCTCGTCGTTGAGCAGCACCGAGAGCACCGCCGAGGCCTGCAGGTCGAGGAAGGTGCTGGCGCCCGGGTGGGCGGCGAACTCGATGACGGTGTCGGAGCCGAAATCCGCGCCGGCGCCGTCGACGTCCAAGGCGATTCGATAATTACGGACAGTTAGCAGGGCGGCGCGCTCAGCTGCTTCGCGGCGGGTCAGGCTGGGCATGTCTACGAAGCTACTGGCTCGGCCGAGCCTCGTTACGGTAGGTGACTACAGCGACGCACACTCGGTATGCAGATTTGGCGGCATTCTCGAACAAATCCCCCTGCGGCAACCCTGGGTGAGCGTTCACATGCCGGTAACACAGCCGGGCTCCCGATGTAACAAGGCCCACCGATGCTCGGTGCCAGCGCGCTCTCCGGCTCGCACCCACCCGAGAAGAAGCGGAGACCTGAGTGTCACAGGCTGTCCTCACCGCTGCCAGCTACGCGCCCTTCGACCCCAAGAACCTCAGTGGCGGCGATACGGCGTGGGTCCTGGCATCGGCCTCCCTCGTCCTGCTCATGACCCCGGCGCTGGCGTTCTTCTACGGCGGCATGGTCCGGGCCAAACACACCCTCGCCATGCTGATGCAGAACTTCGCCGCGATGGCGATCGTCAGCGTCACCTGGGTCGTCATCGGTTTCAGCATCGCCTTCGGCGGCACCGGCCGATACTTCGGTGACCTGCACTTTGCGCTGTTGCACAACATCGACGACGTGGTGCCTGCGCTCGGCGCGGCCCAGACGATGCCCACCATCGTCTTCGTGGCCTTCCAGCTGACCTTCGCGATCATCACCCCCGCGCTGATCACCGGCTCGACGGCAGACCGGTGGAAGTTCGGCGCGTTCGTCGCCTTCGTCTCGGCCTGGTCGATCCTGATCTACGCCCCGGTCGCGCACTGGGTGTTCAACGGCTACGGCTTCCTCAACCAGTCCATGCAGTCAGCGGGCAAGTTCTTCGCCCAGGACTTCGCCGGTGGCACGGTCGTGCACATCAACGCGGGCGCGGCGGGCCTGGCGATGGCGCTGGTCCTCGGTCGCCGTCGCGGCTGGCCCCGGGAGAACATGCGCGGGCACAACATCCCGTTCGTGATGCTGGGCGCCGGCCTGCTGTGGTTCGGCTGGTTCGGGTTCAACGCAGGCTCCGCCCTGGCGGCCAACGGGCTGGCCGGCTACGCCTGGATGAACACCAACACCGCGACGGCGACCGCCATGCTGGGCTGGCTGATCGTGGAGAAGCTGCGCTACGGCAAGTCCACCGCGCTGGGCGCCGCGTCCGGCGCGGTGGCCGGGCTGGTGGCGATCACGCCCTGCGCCGGCTTCGTCAGCGTCACCGGCGCCCTGGTCATCGGGCTGCTGGCCGGGGCGGGCTGCGCCTTCGCGATCAGCCTCAAGAACCGGCTGGGCTACGACGACTCCCTCGACGTGGTCGGCGTCCACTTCGTGGGCGGCTGGATCGGCACCCTGTCCGTCGGCCTCTTCTCCACCGACGCGATCAACTCCCTGGCCAACAACGGCGTCTTCTACGGCGGCGGCGGCAAGTACGCCGGCTGGAACCTGCTGCTGCACCAGGTCGAAGCGGCCGCGGTGGTGAGCGTGTTCTCCTTCGTCGGCACCTTCATCATCGCCAAGGTGATCGGCCTGGTCATGAAGACCCGGGTCACCGAGGAGGACGAGGTCGCCGGGCTGGATCAGTCCATACACGGTGAAACCGCCTACGACTTCGGTACGCTGACCGGCTCTGGCGCCGGGCAGTACGCGCCGGCCGCCGCGAGCAGGGAAAGGGTGCAGGCATGAAGCTGGTCACCGCGATCATCAAGCCCTTCAAGCTGGAGGACGTGAAGCTGGCGCTGGAGAACCTCGGCATCCAGGGGTTGACCGTCAGCGAGGTGTCCGGCTTCGGCCGGCAGCGCGGGCACACCGAGGTCTACCGGGGCGCGGAGTACACCGTCGACCTGGTGCCCAAGGTGCGCGTCGAGGTGCTGGTGCACGACGCCGCCAAGGTGGTGGAGGCCATGGTGGAGGCGGCCCGGACCGGCAAGATCGGCGATGGCAAGGTCTGGGTGACCGAGGTCGAGACCGTGGTGCGGGTGCGGACCGGCGAACGGGATGACGACGCCCTCTGAGCCGTCCGTCGGATCTGAGCCGTCCGTCGGGTCTGAGCGGTCGACCGGACCTGAGCGGTCCGTCGGATCGGCCCCGTCCATCAGGTCGTCCCGGGCGGAGTTGCTGGCCCGGACCGACCTGGTCGGACCGGAGTTGCGGGCCGCTCTCACCGCGATGTTCGACTCCTGGCTGGCAGAGATCCTGCCGCCCGCGCCCGGGATCGCGTTGCTGGCAGTCGGCGGGCTGGGACGGCGGGAACCCACCCCGTACGGCGATCTGGACCTGGTCCTGCTGCACGACGGCAAGACGGCAGATCTAGCGTCGGTCGCTGACTCGGTGTGGTACCCGATCTGGGACGCCGGAGTGGGCCTGGATCACTCGGTACGGACTGCGCAGCAGGCGGTGGCAGTGGCCGCCGACGATCTCAAGGCACTGCTGGGCATGCTCGATGCCCGGCACATCGCGGGCGACCCGGCGCTGACCGGGCTGGTCCGCGAGCAGGTGATCAGCCGCTGGCGGCGCACCGCCCCGGCGAAGATCGCCGAATTGCAGGAGCTGGCCCGCAGCCGGTGGCGCAGTCGAGGCGACGCGTCCTTCCTGCTGGAGCCGGATCTCAAGGACTGCCGGGGCGGGTTGCGTGACTGGGTGGGACTGCGCGCGCTCGCCTCGGCGCAGGTGTTGGACCTGACGCCGTCGATGCAGCAGGCCAGCGCGGTGCTGCTCGACGTGCGCGGCGAGCTGCACCGGCTGGCCGGGCGCTCGGCCGACGTGCTGCGGGCCCAGGACCGCGACTCGGTCGCCGAAGCGCTCGGCCTGGCCGGCCCGGACGAGGTGCTGCGGGCGGTGAACGAGGCGGCCCGGACGCTGGCCTACGCCACCGATGCCGCGTGGCGCCGGGTGGCTGCCAGCCGTCCGGCGCCGCGGTCGTTGTTGGGCCGGTTGCGCCCCGGGGCATCAGCCGCCGCCCGCTCCCCGGACCCGGCGGCCCGGACCCCGCTGGCCAAGGACGTGGTGGCCCAGGGTGGCGAGGTGGTGCTGGCCCGCGACGCCGACCCGTGGGCCGATCCGGTGCTGACCCTGCGGGTTGCCCGGGCGGCAGCGTCGGCGGACCTGCCGGTGTCGGCGTACGCGCTGACCCGGCTGGCCACCGAGGCCGCGCCGATGCCCGAGCCGTGGCCGGCCGCGGCGCGCGAGGAGTTCGTGACGCTGCTCGGGGCCGGGCCGCGAGCGGTGCCGGCGCTGGAGGCGCTGGACCAGCACGGCCTGCTGAGCCGGTTGCTGCCTGAGTGGGAGCAGGTGCGGTTCAAGGCCCAGCACAACCCGGTGCACCTGTTCACCGTCGACCGGCACCTGATCGAGACGGCCGTGCGGGCCAGCGCGCTGGCGGCCGAGGTGGCCCGGCCGGACCTGCTGCTGGTCGGCGCGCTGCTGCACGACATCGGCAAGGGCTATCCCGGCGACCATTCGGTGGTCGGCGCCGAGCTGGCCGAGCGGATGGCGGCCCGGATGGGGTTCTCCGCCGCCGACACCGCCGTCATCGCGGGCCTGGCCCGGCATCACCTGCTGCTGCCCGACACCGCCACCCGGCGCGACCTGGACGATCCCTCGACCGTCCAGATCGTGGTGTCGGCGATCGGCGGCTCGGCCGAGCTGCTGGAGCTGCTGCACTACCTGACGATCGCCGACGCCGAAGCCACCGGGCCGGCGGCCTGGAGCGACTGGAAGGCATCCCTGGTCGGCCAGCTGGTGCGGGCAGCCGGGGCGGTGCTGGACGGTGGCTCGTTGCCCCCGCCGCAACCGCCGTCCGAGGCGGTGCTCGCGCTGGCCCGGCGTGGCGGCGCCGAGGTGATGATCGAGGGCAGCGACGTGCTGGTGCTGGCGCCGGATGCCGCCGGGTTGCTGTCCCGCGCGTCCGGGCTGCTGGCGCTGCACTCCCTGGACGTGCAGGCCGCCGACGTGCGCACCGTGCGCGGGATGGCGGTGAACCGGTTCACGGTCTCGCCGCGGTTCGGCGAGCTGCCCGATCCCACGCTGCTCAATGCCGACCTGCGCCGGATCCTGGCCGGCACGCTGCCGCTGGACGATCGGCTGCGGGCCAAGGAGCGGGCCTACCGGCATGCTGGCGAGGTTTCGCAGCCACCGCCCCGGCTGCTCTGGTTCGACGACGAGGCCACCGATGCCACCGTCCTGGAGGTCCGGGCCCGGGACGCCATCGGCCTGCTGCACTGGCTGACCGCCGCGCTGGAGAGCGCCGGGGTCGACATCCGCTCGGCCCGGATCTCCTCGCTGGGCTCCTTCGTGGTGGACGCGTTCTACCTCACCGACGCCGACGGCAAGCCGCTGTCGGAGTCACATCAGGAGCGGGTCGAATCCGCGCTGATCGAGGCGTTGGCCAGCTGACTCGGCGAACCGGCTACCCACCGAAGCCTGAAGCGGTGGAGATCATCGTTCGCACTCGTGATTCGCTGAATCGATAGCTGTCTCAGGAACTTGCCGGACCGGGTATTTCCGGCCCGGCAAGCTAACCTGCAGAACGGTTCGGGTCGATGCGCTGGTTACCAGGAGTTTGCCCCGGCAATTCTAATGAAGCGCCGACCCGCGTACCTGCTCCGGGTGCTGCGAGATCAGAAGCCGCAGTAGACGGAGCTGCCGTAGCCCGGTAGCAGGTCGTCCCGCACCCAGCCGAGCTTTCCGGTGGCGTTGTTACGCAGGTAGGTCCAGCTGTAGCTGCCGGCGTAGGTGAAGCAGTGGTAGTCGGCTTTCTGGCCCTGCATCAAATAACCGACACTGGTGCAGCCCGTGCTCGAGCCGGTGCGCATGTTGGCGGCGCTGGCCGTTGCGGTCGGCCAGGACGAGCCGTCCTTGTCCGCCACCGTCTTGCCGCAGGGCGCATCTGCCGTGGCGTTGCTCGCTGAACCGGCGAGTAGCCCGGCGAACGTGGCGGTGGCACAGGCAATTGTTAGTGCTTTATTCATCTTCGGCCTCGCGTTGCTAGTAGTAAAGAAAATGTTTATAGGCCCTATAGATATGAAGTTACACTTAATTCAAATTTAGACAAGAGTAAAAAATATGGCAGATTACCTAGGAGCTAGGTATAGTGCTTGCTGCGCACGCGGGCCAGAACAGCATGTAATGCAGGGTGACGTGGCGTCGGACCCGTGCCGGCGCTAAGTCCGCAGTTCAGCGAATCGCGCGCACCCCCGGGCTCTGCCGGCCCATCTCCCCCTAGGTGCCGTGAGCGGCTCCCGCCGGGTGGTGAATGATCGCCGAGCAGTGTCAGGTTTGTGCCGGCTCGACGTGTGATCGAGATTCCGCACGACTACCTTCAAGGTGAATATCCAGGGGAGTGGCTGTTCGCGTTACTTTGACCGCCCGGACGGCGGGACTTAGGGTCGATCGGTGACCAGCCCCTTCCGCCCGTCTGACGAGCCGCCCGGCCTGGACCTGAGCCGGTTGACCGGCTGGTTCGACCGGCAGTTGCCTGGCCTGCGAGCGGGTGAGCTCGACGCGGAGGTGATCGCCGGTGGCCGGTCGAACCTGACCTACCGGCTGACCGACGGCACGAGCACCTGGGCGCTGCGTCGCCCGCCGATGGGCCACGTGCTGCCCACCGCGCACGACATGGCCAGGGAGTTCACCGTGATCTCGGCGCTGCACGGCTCGGCGGTGCCGGTGCCCGAGCCGATCGCGCTGTGCGCCGACCGGGACGTGCTGGGGGAGCCCTTCTACCTGATGTCCTTCGTGGACGGCATCGTGCTCGAGCGGCCCGACCTGGTCCCGGACCCGGCGACCGCGATCCGGGCCAGCGAGCTGCTGGTAGACACGCTCGTCGCGCTGCACGCGGTCGATCCGGACCGGATCGGCCTGCGCGACTTCGGCCGTCCCGAGGGCTTCCTGCAGCGCCAGGTCGCCCGCTGGCACAAGCAGTTCCAGGCCTCGGTACCCGACGGCAGCGAGGATGAGACCGAGGTCGTCCAGCACCTTGCCGAGCGGCTGCCGGAGTCGGCGAGAATGAGCATCGTGCACGGCGACTACCGGCTCACCAACGTCCTGTACGCCCCGGACTTCAGCCGGATCGCGGCGGTGGTCGACTGGGAGATGGCCACGCTCGGCGATCCGCTGACCGACCTCGGACTGCTCTACGTCTACCACGAGCGATCCGGCACGGCGGACGCCGTGATGCCGGATTTCCCGTCCTCGCAAGGCTTTCTCGGTCCGGACCAGCTCCTTGAGCGATACGCGGCGCGAACCGGCCAGCAACTCGATGAGCTCGATTGGTACATCGCCTTCGGCTACTTCAAACTCGCCGTGATCGCCGCCGGCATCCATGCTCGTTACTTGCAGGGCAAGACCGTGGGCAGCGGCTTCGAGGTGTTCGGCCAGCTGCGCGACAGCACCCTGGCAGCGGCCGCCGAGCGGATCTCCGGGTAGGGACAGGGATATGGACTTCCAGCACAGCGCTCGCTCGGTGGCCCTGCAAGCAGAGCTGGCCACCTTCCTCGCAGAGATGATCCTTCCCGCCGAAGCCGAGTTTCACCAGCAGGAACAAGCCAATCGACGAGCCGGCCGGCCGTTCACAACGCCCGCGATCATGGCCGACCTGCAAGCCGAGGCGCGCCGGCGCGGGCTGTGGAACCTGTTCCTGCCCGACGACCGGTTCGGCGCGGGACTGTCCGTGCTGGACTACGCGCCGCTGGCCGAGCTGTCCGGCCGGGTGCCCGATCTCGCTCCCGAGGCGATGAATTGCTCGGCGCCCGATACCGGCAACATGGAGCTGCTGGCGATGTTCGGCACCGACGACCAGCACCGGCAGTGGCTGCAGCCGTTGCTGAATGCCGAGATCCGGTCCTGCTTCTCGATGACCGAGCCCGAGGTGGCCTCCTCCGATGCCACCAACATCGACACCCGGATCGTCGCCGACGGCGATTCCTACGTGGTCACCGGACGAAAGTGGTGGTCCACCGGCGCGATGCGGGACGAGTGCGCGCTGGCGATCGTGATGGGGGTGTCCGATCCGGACGCCGACCGGCATGCCCGGCACTCGATGATCCTGGTGCCGCTGGACAGCCCCGGTGTCACCGTGCACCGGTCCACCACGGTCTTCGGCTACGACGACGGGGCGCACGGCGGCCACGGCGAGATCAGCTTCGACGACGTCCGGGTGCCGGCCGGCAACCTGCTCGGCCCGCAGGGCGGCGGGTTCGCGATGGCCCAGGCGCGGCTCGGCCCGGGACGGATCCACCACTGCATGCGCTCGCTCGGGATGGCCGAACGCGCCCTGGAGCTGATGGTGGCCCGGGCGCTCAGCCGCGAGGCGTTCGGCGGTCCGCTGGCCGGCCAGGGGGTGATCCGGAACTGGATCGCCGAGTCCCGGCTGGCCATCGAGCAGGCCCGGCTGCTGGTGCTCAAGGCCGCCTGGCTGATCGACACGGCCGGGGTCAGGCAGGCCGCCACCGAGATCGCCGCGATCAAGGTCGCCGCGCCCCGGGCGGCGTCCTACGTGCTGGACCGCGCGATCCAGACCTTCGGCGCCGCCGGGGTCTCCGGTGACACTCCGCTGGCCCAGATGTGGGCGGGGCTGCGCACCCTGCACCTGGCCGACGGCCCGGACGAGGTGCACCTGCGCAGTGTGACGCGGGTTGAGATCGCCAAGTCCCGAGCCGCCGAAGCGAGCCGGGCATGACCGGCAGCTGGGGTCTGACGGTCCCGCTGCCCGGCCTGGACCTGCCCGCGCAGGCGGAGCTGATGCGGTCGCTGCCGGGCTGGGGCTACACCGACGTCTGGTCGTCGGAGACCGCCGGCGCCGACGCCTTCACCCCGCTGGCGGTGGCCGCGCTGGCCGAGCCCCGGCTGTACCTCGGCACCGCGATCGTGCCGGTGTTCACCCGCGGGCCGGCCCTGATCGCGCAGTCGGCGGCCGGCCTGGCCGCACTCGCGCCGGGTCGGTTCAGCCTTGGGCTCGGCGCCTCCAGCCCGGCGATCGTCGAGCAGTGGAACGGCATCGGCTTCGACCAGCCCTATCGCCGCACCCGCGACGTGCTGCGCTTCGTCAACCGGGCGCTGGCCGGTGAGAAGGTCAGCGCCAACTTCGACACCTTCACGGTATCGGGTTTCCGGCTGGAGCAGCCGCCGCCGCTGCCGGTGCCCATCCTGCTCGCGGCGCTGCGCCCGCAGATGCTGGCGCTGGCCGGCCGCGAGGCCCACGGCGCCATCCTGAACTGGCTGGCTGCCACCGACGTCGGCCGCTGCGTCGCCGCCATCGGCAACCCGGCCAGCCGGATCGTGGCGCGGATCTTCGTATGCCCGACCGAGGACGCCGATTACGCGCGGACGCTGGGCCGCCGGTTGCTCGCGACCTACCTGAACGTGCCCGCCTACGCCGAGTTCCACCGGTGGCTGGGCCGCGGGCCGCGCCTGGAACAGGTCTGGCAGCTGTGGGAGGACGGCGATCGGGCCGCCGCGGCGCGGGCGGTGCCCGATGACGTGGTCGATGAGCTGGTGCTGCACGGCAGCCCGCTCAGCTGCCGGGACCAGGTGCTGCGCTACGTCGAGGCCGGCGTGCAGATCCCGGTGCTCGCGGTGCTGCCGAGCCCCGAGACGGCCGACCCGGCGGGCTTGGCGGCGGTGCTCGCCGAGCTCGGACCGGCCGGACTGGCGCAGTCGCCGGATGACGCCGCCGAGTCAGCCGCGGTCGCCGGCGAGGGTGGGGGCGCTGAGGGCGCCGGATGAGGATCGCCGACGCCGTGATCGTGGTGACCGGAGCCGGCAGCGGCATCGGGGCGTGGCTGGCCCGCAGGTTCGTCGCCGACGGAGCCCGGGCGGTGCTGCTGGCCGACCGGGACCTGGCCGCAGCGGCAGCGGTGGCCGCCGAGCTGGGTCCCAGGGCCTCAGCCGCTGCCCTGGACGTCACCGACGAGGCTGCGGTGGCCGAGCTGGTCGCAGGCGTGCTGGCCGAGCACGGCCGCATCGACCTGTTCTGCTCCAACGCCGGGGTCGCGACCGGCGCCGGGTTGCACGGGCCGGCCGAGAGCTGGCAGCGGGCCTGGGAGGTGCATGTGATGGCCCACGTGTACGCGGCCCGGGCGGTGCTGCCGGCGATGATCGCGGCCGGCGGCGGCTACCTGCTCCACACCGCCTCGGCCGCCGGCCTGCTCAGCGCCCCCGGCGACGCCGCCTACACCGCCAGCAAGCACGCCGCGGTCGGTTTCGCTGAGTGGCTGGCCTACACCTATCGCGACCGCAACATCCGGGTCAGCGTGCTCTGCCCGATGGGTGTGGAGACCCCGCTGCTCAGGGACGGGCTGGCCGTCGGGTCGCCGGCCGCCGCGGCGGTCGCTGCCTCCGGCCCGGTGGCCGGGGTCGACGAGGTGGCCGAGGCGGTCGTCCGGGCTGTGACGAACGAGGCCTTCCTGGTCCTGCCGCATCCGCAGGTGGGTAAGTTCTGGGCAAGCAAGGCGACCGACGTCGAGGGCTGGCTGACCGCCATGGCCCAGCTGGCCGGCGCGACCGGCGCGACAGCAGATGAGCGCGCGTGAGGATCGCAGCGAGCGCCAGCGAGCGAGGACCGGAGCGAGCGGGCGATGAGCGCTCGCGCGAAGAGCAGGGGAAGGGTTGAGCATGGCAGGAGTGCAGGATCGGGTGGCGCTGGTGACCGGCGGCGCGCAGGGCATCGGGGAGGCGGTGGCCACCCGGCTGGCCGCCGACGGCGCCAAGGTCGCGGTGCTGGACCTCAACGCCGACGCCGCGGTGGCCACCGCCGAGCGGATCGGCGGCGGCGCGATCGGCATCGGCGCCGACGTCAGCAAGGCCGACCAGGTGCAGGCCGCGGTCGACCGGGTGGCTGCCGAGTTCGGCGCCCTGCACATCCTGGTCAACAACGCCGGCGTGCTGCGGGACAACCTGCTGTTCAAGATGTCCGAGGAGGACTGGGACACCGTGATGAGCGTGCATCTCAAGGGCGCCTTCCTGTGCAGCAGGGCCGCCCAGGCGCACATGGTCACCGCCAACTACGGCCGGATCATCAACATGTCCTCGACCTCGGCGCTGGGCAACCGCGGCCAGGCCAACTACGCCACCGCCAAGGCCGGCCTGCAGGGCTTCACCAAGACGCTGGCCATCGAGCTGGGCCAGTTCGGGGTGACCGTCAACGCGATCGCGCCGGGCTTCATCGAGACCGCCATGACCAAGGCCACCGCCGAGCGGATCGGCACCACCATCGAGGAGATGCGCGAGCGGGTGGCCTCGACCATCCCGGTCCGCCGGGGTGGCGTGCCCACCGATATCGCCAACACCGCGGCGTTCTTCGCCGGCGAGGAGTCCGGTTACGTCACCGGCCAGGTCATCTACGTCGACGGCGGCCGCGGGCTGCTCTAGCGGGTTCTCCACCGTCCGGCTCCGGCGGTCCGGGCGGCCGCGGCACTCACGTAACCTTGAGCGCGACGGCCGTCGCCGTCCAGCGGCGGCGCTGAGCGCGCACATGGGCACAAAGGGGTTTTCTCGGTGTTCGACACTCTGTCTGATCGGCTGAACAAGGTCTTCACCGGCCTGCGTGGCAAGGGCCGGCTGTCCCAGGCCGACATCGACTCGGTGGCCCGCGAGATCCGGATCGCCCTGCTGGAGGCCGACGTCGCGCTGCCGGTGGTCCGCCAGTTCATCGCGGCGGTGAAGGAGCGGGCAGCCGGCGAGGAGGTCAGCCGGGCGCTCAATCCCGCCCAGCAGGTCATCAAGATCGTCAACGAGGAACTGATCCAGATCCTGGGCGGGGAGACCCGGCGGCTGCAGTACGCCAAGAACCCGCCGACGGTGATCATGCTCGCCGGTCTGCAGGGCGCCGGCAAGACCACCCTGGCGGGCAAGCTGGCCCGCCATCTCAAGGACCAGGGCCACGTCCCGGTGCTGGTGGCCTGTGACCTGCAGCGTCCGAACGCGGTCAACCAGCTGCAGGTGGTCGGCCAGCGCGCCGGGGTGGCGGTCTATGCCCCGCAGCCGGGCAACGGGGTCGGCGACCCGGTCGCGGTCGCCCGCGACTCCCTGGACTTCGCCCTGCGCGCCCAGCACGACATGGTGATCGTCGACACCGCCGGCCGGCTGGGCATCGACACCGAGCTGATGCAGCAGGCCGCCGCGATCCGGGATGCGGTGCAGCCGCAGGAGATCCTGTTCGTGCTCGATGCGATGGTCGGCCAGGACGCGGTCAACACCGCCCAGGCGTTCCGCGACGGGGTCGGCTTCACCGGGGTGGTGCTCACCAAACTCGACGGTGACGCCCGCGGCGGCGCGGCGCTGTCGGTGCGCTACGTGACCGGCCAGCCCATCATGTTCGCCTCCAACGGCGAGAAGCTCGAGGACTTCGACGTCTTCCACCCCGACCGGATGGCCTCCCGGATCCTGGGCATGGGCGACATGCTCACCCTGATCGAGCAGGCCGAGAAGACCTTCGATGCGCAGGAAGCCGAGCGGATGGCTTCCAAGCTCACCAGCGGGAACGCGTTCACCCTGGAGGACTTCCTCGAGCAGCTGCAGGCGATCAGGCGGATGGGCCCGATCGGCAACCTGCTGGGCATGCTGCCCGGCGCCGGACAGATGAAGGAGGCGCTGGCCCAGGTCGATGACAAGGACCTGGACCGGACCGCGGCGATCATCCGGTCGATGACCCCGGCCGAGCGCGAGGACCCGAAGCTGATCAACGGCTCCCGGCGGCTGCGGATCGCCAACGGCGCCGGCGTCGCCGTCAGCGAGGTCAACAACCTCGTCGACCGGTTCTTCGAGGCCCGCAAGATGATGGCCCGGATGACCGGCGGGATGGGGCTGCCCGGCACCCGCCGGAACAACACCAGCAAGAGCCGCAAGGGCAAGAAGGGCAAGAACAAGCAGGCCGGACGCGGCCCGAGCCAGCCCAGGATGCCGGCCGGACTGCCCGGCATGACCGGACTGCCCGGCGGGCTGGGCTCCGGTGGCCTGCCGAGCGGGCTGGGCGGCCTGCCGCCGGGCACCGAGCTGCCCGACATCTCCAAGTTCAAGTTCCCGAAGTCCTGACGCCGTCCCAGCCGGCCGGGCGCCTACGCCTGGACCGACCTGCCGACGGAGCGTCCCGGCGCGTCGGGAGCAGGTCGGTCAGCCCACTCAGCGGCTGCTGGTCGTGGGCGCGGAGCCCCAGCTCGACCAGTCGCCCGGCGCGCTGGTCGGCATGCCGGTCAGGTGCCCCTGCAGGGTGTCCACTCCGAGCCGGGCCAGGCATTCCAGCTCGGACGTGGTCTCGACCCCTTCGGCGACGAGGGTGGCGCCCGAGCGGTGGGCGAACATCACCACCGCGGCCACCAGCGCGCTGCGGGCAGGGTCCTTGTCCACTCCCGAGACGATCGCCCGGTCGAGCTTGATGATGTCCGGGGAGAGGGCGACGATGTGGCGGAACGAGGCGTAACCGGCCCCGGCGTCGTCGACCGCCAACCGGATGCCGTGCGCCCGCAGCCGCATCCGGGCCTCGATCAGCGGCCCGTAGTCCTCGATCGAGGAGTGCTCGGTGACCTCGAGCACCAGCCGGTCCGGCCGGATCGCGGTCGAGCGGAGCTCGGTGAACAGAGCGGTGCTGGCGAAGGTGGCAGGTGAGACGTTGACCGCGACGTAGACGTCCGGCGGCAGGTCGACCGCGGCGCTGAGCGTGGTGCGCACCGCCAGCAGGTCCAGCTGCAGCGCCCGGTCCACCAGCTCGGCGTCGGTGAACCACTGCAGCGGTGTGATCAGCGGATCGCCGCCGAACCGGGCCAGCGCCTCGACGCCGACCACCCGCAGGTCCTGGGCGCTGACCACCGGCTGGAAGGCGATGGTCAGCTCACCGGTCCGGACCACCTCGTCGATCCGCCGGAACAACCGGCGCAGCCGTCGCTGCTCGCCGAACTGCTTGGCCAGCACCTTCCAGAGCGCGACGCACTGCAGCGGCAGCACCACACCGGCCACCACCGCGGTGACCAGCACGATCCGATCCGCGCTGCCGGCTCCCTGGCCGCGCTCGATCAGCAGGATGACGGGCCCAGCGACAACAATCAACAGATCCAGGATCGTGATGGTGACGAGAAGACGCCACAATCGACGGTCCGGCATTCGCCTCGCCCCCCGGTTCGGGCCTTTCTCCGATGTACGCGTGGACGCTGTTCCGCGACACCGGCGGGCATCGAGACCAGCAGGAGGCAGCCTACCCGCATGGTTGCCGTGACAGATCCAAACAGTGGTATCCATGTGCGCGCAAGTGACTTCGGCTGCAGACGGCCGCTGCCCGTCCCACGGGCGTCCCACAGCTAGGCTGCCTCAGAGACCGTTGCGGTCGCCATCGACGGATTCCAGCGCCGGGAGTGCCACATGGCCGAGACGCCTACCGAAACCGCGGCCAGCATCGCCGCCGGGTACGCCTTCGACAGCCCGTCCCTGGAGTTGGGCTCCGTGGTGCTGGACGGCGCCGCCTATCCCTCGGCCGGAGTCCGCATCCCGCTGGGCATGCTGAACCGGCACGGCCTGATCGCCGGCGCCACCGGAACCGGCAAGACCAAGACCCTGCAATTGCTCACCGAACAGCTGTCGGCGGCCGGCGTGCCGGTGGTGGTGGCCGACATCAAGGGCGACCTGTCCGGGCTGGCCACCCCCGCTCCGCCGGCCCAGCCCGGTGACCGGGTCACCCAGCGGGCCCAGGACACCGGCGACGACTGGCAGCCGTCGGCCTTCCCGGTGGAGTTCCTCGCGCTGGGCGGCCTGGGCAGCGGGGTGCCGGTCCGCGCCACCATGACGTCGTTCGGCCCGCTGCTGCTGGCCAAGATCCTGGACCTGAACGAGACCCAGGAGTCCTCGCTGGCCCTGATCTTCCACTACGCCGACTCGGCCGGGCTTCCCTTGCTGGATCTGAAGGATCTGCGGGCGCTGATCCAGTACCTGACATCAGACGAGGGCCAGGAGGCGCTCAAAGGCATCGGCGGGCTGAGCAAGGCGACTGCCGGGGTGATCCTGCGAGCGCTGATCACGCTGGAGAACAACGGCGGCGAGGCGTTCTTCGGTGAGCCCGAGTGGGAGCCGGCCGACCTGATCCGCACCGACGGCGCAGGCCGGGGGATCGTCTCGGCCCTGGAGCTGGCCTCGGTGCAGGACAAGCCCCGGTTGTTCTCGACCTTCCTGATGTGGCTGCTGGCAGATCTGTTCGCCGAGCTGCCCGAGGTCGGTGATCTCGACAAGCCGAAGCTGGTGTTCTTCTTCGACGAGGCGCACCTGCTGTTCAGCGATGCGTCCAAGGCGTTTCTGGAGCAGCTGACCCAAACCGTCCGGTTGGTCCGTTCCAAGGGCATCGGCATCTTCTTCGTCACCCAGGTGCCGGCCGACGTGCCCGACAGCGTCCTCGGCCAGCTCGGCAACCGGATCCAGCACGCGCTGCGCGCCTTCACCCCGGACGACGCCACCAACCTCGCCAAGGCGGTCCGCACCTATCCCAAGACCACGTCCTACGACCTGGCCCAGCTGCTCACCCAGCTGGGCATCGGCGAGGCGGTGGTCACGGTGCTGTCCGAGCGCGGCGCCCCGACGCCGGTGGCGTGGACCCGGCTGCGTGCTCCGCGGTCGCTGATGGCCCAGCTGGACCCGGCCCGGCAGGCCGAGGCGGTCGCCGGCTCGCCGCTGCTGGCCAAGTACGGCACGCCGATCGACCGGGAGTCGGCGTATGAGAAGCTCGCCGCCCGGTTGAGCGCGGCCGAATCAGCCGAGCCGGCTCCGGACGAGCCAGCGCCGCCGCGCCGTGCCGAGCCAGCGGACCGCGCGCCAGCCGAACCCGAGGGCGGCGCGGTGGCCGACGTCCTGGGCTCGCCCGCCTTCAAGTCCTTCGCGCGCTCGGCGGCCACCGTGCTGGGCCGCGAGATCACCCGGTCGCTGTTCGGCACCGCCCGGCGGCGGCGCCGGTGAGCGTGCTGCGCCTGCGCGGGATCCTGCTGCCGGAGGAGGAGCAGCGCGACGTCTGGGTGGTCGACGGCAGGCTGAGCTTCTCGCCGGTGCCCGATGCCGACACCATCGCCAGCGGTGGCTGGATCCTGCCCGGTTTCGTCGACGCGCACTGCCATATCGGCGTCACCACCGAAGGCTGGGCCGACCCCGATCTGCAGGTCGAGCAGGCGATTCTCGACCGCGATGCCGGCGCGCTGCTGCTGCGCGATGCCGGCGCGCCGGTGGACAACACCGGCGTCCAGCGCCGGGCGGACCTGCCGCGGCTGGTGCGGGCCGGCCGGCACATCGCCCGGCCGAAGCGCTACATCCGCGATCTCGGCGTCGAGGTGGAGCCGCAGGACCTGGTCGCCGAGGTGGAGCACCAGGCCGGCCGCGGCGACGGCTGGATCAAGCTGGCCGCGGACTGGATCGACCGCTCGGTGGGGGACCTGACGCCGGTCTGGCCCGACGACGTGCTGGCGGCCGCGATCGGCCGCGCCCACGAGCTGGGGGTCCGGGTGGCGGCGCACACCTTCAGCGAGCAGGCGCTGCCGGGACTGATCAACGCCGGCATCGACTCGATCGAGCACGGCACCGGGATCACCCCCGACCTGCTGGACGAGATCGCCCGGCGCGGGATCGCGGTGGTGCCGACGCTGATCAACATCGACACCTTTCCCGAGATCGCCGCCGCGGCGGCGGAGAAGTTCCCGGCCTATGCCGCGCACATGCGAGCGCTGCACGCCAGCTCCCGGCAGCGGGTCCGGGACGCCTTCGACGCCGGCGTGCCCATCTACACCGGGACCGACGCCGGCGGCTCGCTGCCGCACGGCCTGGTCCGGGAGGAGATCACCGCTCTGGTACAGGCCGGCATACCGCAGGCCGAGGTCATCGCCCAGGCGTCCTGGCGTGCTCGGGAGTGGCTGGGTTTCCAGGGCCTGACCGAGGGGGCGCTGGCCGACCTGGTGGTCTACGACGAGGATCCGCGCGAAGACCTGGCCACGCTGTACCAGCCGCGCCGGATCGTGCTGGACGGCCGGGTCATCCGCTGAACCGGAGCCGCCTGCGATCACGACGAAGCATCAACTTCGACTTCGTCTTCCGGCGGATAGGACATACCGGGTAAGTGGCCGCTTTGCGGTTGTACGCTCCGTCCACCCGCGGGTAGCCACCATGCGGGAATTCCCTGGATCGAGGACGCGATGAGCGATGTTGAGGGCACGGCCGGCGACAGCTCCGGCACAGTGATGGATCGGCGCGCTCTGCTGCGGATGAGTGGCGTGGTCGCGGGAATCGCCGGCATCGGTGGCTATGCGGTCGCGTCCGCGCCGTCGGCCGCTGCCGCCGCAGGCGACCCGGTGCTCATGGGTGCGACCAACAATGCGGGGACGGCGGGCACGCTGGTCACCACCGATGCGTACGGGCCGACCGTGCTGCTGTCCAATACCGGGCCGGGCGCGCCCTTGCGGCTGGCCGAGCGCTCGTCCCCGGATGCGCCGATCTCGGACTCCGGCGATCTGATGAACATCAACGGCGACCTTCACTTCGCGCACGGCGACTTCATGCTCGCGTCGGTCTTCACCTCCTACAACTCCGCGCGGCTCCTGCCGGTGCGGCCGTTCCGGGCGGTCGACACCCGCACCGCGGCGGGCCGGGCCAACATCGTCAACCGCGCCGGCAATCTCGACAGCGCCGGGCGGCTGATCGGCGGCCACACCATCGAGATCGACCTGGGAGACCACGTGTTCCAGGGAACCGCGGTGTACGCCAACCTGGCGGTGATCCAGGCGGTCGCCAGCGGCTACCTGACGGTGTGGCCGAGCGGCACGCGGCCCGGCACGTCGGCGCTGAACCACGCGGCCGGCCAGGTGGTGTCCAACTTCTGTGTCAGCGGCCTGAGCTTCGCCGACACCGTGCGGGTGTACGCCAAGGCCACGACCCACGTGCTGATGGACGTCGTCGCGTTCGCCGCCGGCGGCCCGGAGGATGTCAACGGGCCCTTGCTGGCTGCCACCGGCGATGCGCGCCTGGCCGCTCCGGCCCGCAAGCCGCCGGCGTGGCGGACCCACAAGTAGGGCCGGTGGCGCGGCCCGTCCGTCGCCCTGGCCGGATCACCTCCTGAAGCAGCGGTTGATCAGATGACGGCCAGGGGATAGCTGTAGATGCGATCCCCGGTGATTAGAACATTGAATGGTCCATCGACTTCGGTATCTATATGGTCTTCCAGGGCAAGGCGGTCCTCGCCAACCTGACGGTGACCCAGCCGACGGCCGCCGGTTACCTGACGATGTGGCACCAAGGCCCGAGGCCCGGCACATCCTCGCTGAACTACTCGGCCGGGCAGGTGTTGTCCAACTTCTGTGTCAGCGGTCTTCATGACGACAAGGTGCGTCTGTACGCCAGCCGCACGACCCATGTGGTGCTGGACGTGGTCGCGTTCGTCGTGAACAGCTCGTCGGACATCAACGACGAGCTGCTGCAGTACCCTCCTGAGTTCTCACACCAGGCCGGGCGCAAGCCTCCGGCGTGGTGGACCGCCAAGAACGGATAGGACCGCATATCCCACAGGCGTCTGGAACCTGGCCGGTCCGGCGCGCAAGCCGCCCGCCTGGTTCACCCGCAAGGGCGCCTAAGGCGAAACCAGATATGTGAGAGAAATTCAGCTATACGCTCCCCCCACCTGCGGGTAGCCACCACGCAGATTCAGGGATCGAGGACGCAGATGAGCGACGTTGAGGGCACGGCCGGCGACGGCTCCGGCGCAGTGATGAATCGGCGCGCTCTGCTGCGCGCGAGCGGGGTGGCGGCCGGTATCGCCGGTATCGCAGCCGCGCTCGCTCCCTCGGCCGACGCGGCGACGGGTGATCCGGTGCTCGCGGGAGCGAGCAACGACGGCGGGGCGTCGCCCACGACTCTGACCGCGAACACCTGGCAGCCGACCTTGATCCTGGACAACGCCGGAACCGGCGTGCCCTTGCGGCTGGCGGCGCACCCGGCTCCGGAGTTCGCCGACTCAGGCGACCTGATGAACATCGACGGCGACCTGTGTTTCGCGCACGGCGACTACTGGGTGGGGTCGGTCTACACCTCGCTCAGCGCCTCGCAGCTGATCCCGGTGCGGCCGTTCCGCGCCGTCGACACCCGCACCACGGCCGGCCGGGCCAACATCCTCAACCGCAGCGGCAATCTCGACAGCGCCGGCCGGTTGATCGGCGGCCACACCATCGAGATCGACCTGGGGAACGAGGTGTTCCAGGGCGCCGCGGTGTACGCCAATGTGACGGTGACCCAGCCGGTGTCCAGCGGCTACCTGACGGTGTGGCCCAGCGGCACGCGGCCCGGCACCTCGACGCTGAACTACCTGGCCGGCCAGGTGGTGGCCAACTCCTGCGTCAGCGGCCTGAGCTCGACGGACACCCTGCGCGTGTACGCACAGCGCACGACCCACGTGCTGCTGGACGTGGTGGCCTTCGCCGCAGGCATCTGGTCAGACGTCCGCAGGGCGCCCGAACCCCCACCCATCGTCCCCGTCGAGGATCTGGCAGGCCCGGCGCGCAAGGCGCCGGCGTGGCGGTCCCGCAGGAGCTAGGGCGGCCAGCCGGTGACCGCACCGTCGCGGGCAGCCGCTGCGCTCAACTGAGGGCGCCTGCTCCGGGACGGCGGCGGGCCGCGGCCTCACTAGGGTGGAATCGGTACGCCGATTCGAAGGGCCTGATGAGTGACCACCCTGCGTGGAAACCGCGCCATCGCCATATGGCGCTGGGGGATCGCGGTGGCCGTCTATCTGGTGGCGGTGTTCCACCGGACCTCGCTCGGCGTCGCCGGCCTGCAGGCGTCCAGCCGGTTCGGGATCAGCCCCAGCCAGTTGAGCATCTTCATCCTGCTGCAGCTGGGGATCTATGCCGGGATGCAGATCCCTACCGGGATCCTGGTCGACCGGTACGGTCCGCGCCGGCTGCTGGTGGTCGCGGCCTGCACCATGGGGGTCGCCCAGAGCCTGTTCGCGGTGGCCGACAGCTACCCGCTGGCCCTGGCCGCCCGGGCGGTGCTCGGGCTCGGCGACGCCCTGACGTTCGTGAGCGTGCTGCGCTTCGCCGCCGGGCAGTTCTCGCCCAACCGCTATCCGGTCGTGGTGTCGCTCACCGGCACCTTGGGCCAGATCGGCAACGTGGTCGCGACGCTGCCGCTGACCGCGTTGCTGCACAGCGCCGGCTGGACGCCCACCTTCCTCAGCGCCGGGTTGCTGTCGCTGATCAGTGGCGCCGCGGTGTATCTGCTGCTGCCCCGCTCGCCCAAGCTGCAGCACCAGCCCCGGGAGGCGGCGGTGCTGCTGGGTTCGCTGCGCGGCGTCGGGCGCCGGGTGAACACAGCCTGGTCGCTGGCCGGCACCCGGGTCGGCTTCTGGGTGCACTTCGGGTCGATGTCGACCTCGCTGACCTTCGCGGTGCTGTGGGGCGTGCCGTTCATGGTCGAGGGCCAGCGGATGAGCCGCAACGCCGCCAGCACCGTGCTGCTGCTGAGCGTGCTGGTGGCCATCCTGGTGGGCCCGCCGATCGGCTACCTGACCGGCCGGCACCCGGTGACCAGGGTGCCGCTGGCGATCGGCACCAGCCTGGTCACCGTCCTGGGCTGGTACGCGGTGCTGGCCGGGTTCTCCGGCCCGATCCCGTACTGGCTGCTGCTGGCGCTGGTGCTGGTGACCACCACCGGCGGGCCGGTGTCCTCGATCGGGTTCGCGCTGGCACGCGACTACAACGGCCCGGCGATCGTCGGCACCGCGACCGGGGTGGTCAACGTCGCCGGGTTCGTCGCCTCGATCGTGGCCTGCCTGAGCCTGGGCTGGACCCTGGACCTGCTGGGATCGCAGACCCTGGGCAGCTACCGGCTGGCCTTCGCGGTGGCGGTCACCGTGCAGGCGCTGGGACTGGCGCAGATGGTGCGCTGGTGGCTGCTGGCCCGGCGGGGGCTGCTGCGCGCCCTGGAGGCCGGGCAGTCGGTTCCCGTCCCGATCGTGCGGCACCGGTGGGATCTCGGCGCTGGCGATAGGGTCGGGTCATGACCCAGCAGAGCGGCAGTGTCGCGATCGTCGGCGGTTACGTCGTTCCCGTCGACGGCCCGCCGCTGCCGAACGGCACGGTGCTGATCGAGGACGGCGCCATCACCGCCGTCGGCGCCGACGTGCCGCTGGACGGCGACATCGAGGTGGTCGATGCCAGCGGCAAGTGGGTGCTGCCCGGCTTCATCGACGCCCACGCCCACCTCGGTGTCTGGGAGGAGGGCGAGGGCTGGGCCGGCGCGGACGTCAACGAGATGACCCATCCGAACGGCGCCCGGCTGCGGGCCCTGGACGCGATCAACCCGGCAGACGAGGGCTTCGCCGACGCCCTGGCCGGCGGCGTCACCTCGTGCGTGGTCAAGCCGGGCAGCGGGAACCCGATCGGCGGCCAGACGGTAGCCATCAAGACCTGGGGCCGGATGGTCGACGAGATGGTGATCAAGTCACCGGCCAGCGTGAAGAGCGCCCTGGGCGAGAACCCGAAACGGGTCTACGGCGACAAGGACAAGCTGCCCTCGACCAGGCTCGGGGTCGCCGCGGTGATCCGGGACGAGTTGACCAAGGCCCAGGACTACCTGGCCAGGCGCGACGCGGCGCTGGCCAGACAGGAGCCCTTCGAGCGCGATCCGTCGTCGGAGGTGCTGGTCCGGGTGCTGCAGGGCGAGCTGCCCTGGTGCCAGCACACCCACCGCGCCGATGACATCGCCACCGCGATCCGGCTGGCCGACGAGTTCGGCTACCGGCTGGTGATCAACCATGCCACCGAGGCCTACCTGCTGGCCGACGTGATCGCCGAGCGGGGCATCGGATGCATCGTGGGGCCGATGTTCCACACCAGGAGCAAGGTCGAACTGCGCAACCGCAACCTCGCCACCCCTGGCAAGCTGGCCAACGCCGGGGTCACCGTGGCGCTGACCACCGACCATCCGGTGGTCGGGATCGACTTCCTGGTGCACCAGGCGACCTTCGCCGTCCGGGAGGGAATGTCGCGCGAGGACGCGCTGCGCTCGATCACCATCAACCCGGCCAGCATCCTCGGCTTCGCCGACCGGGTCGGCTCGCTGGCCGAGGGCAAGGACGGCGACGTGGTGATCTGGTCCGGCGACCCGCTGGACGTCCTGCAGCGGGCCGAGCGGGTGTTCGTCTCCGGCCACGAGGTGTACCGCTACGCCGACGGCCAGCGCATCGTCAGCAACCCTTACCGCACCGGCTGAGCTATCGCGCCCGGACGCGGACCCGTCCCAGGACATCGGTCAGCGGTATATAACCGAGGTGCCGGGAATCCTGGCTGCGCTCGGCGTTGTCACCGGCCACCGCCAGGCAATCGGCCGGCACCACCGCGGGCAGCGCCGAGTCGGCGAACATCTCCGGACGTGACTCGCCGCCGGTGGCCACCACTCGCTTGACCCGGTAGTCGGGATCGCCGGGGACGCCGGAGCCATCGGGCGTCCAGAAGACGATCACCTCTCCGGTCCGGTAGCGCGCGCGCCGTACCGCCAGCACCCGCTGGCCGTCGAGCAGGGTCGGGCTCATGCTGTGCCCGCGCACGGTCGCCACCGTGCACCACCGGCGGGCCAGCAGCACACCCATGACCGACAGTCCACCGGCAACGCCGAGCCAGCCGAGCGAGCGGTTCACGGCAGCGCCTGTGACGTCTGGTCGCCCGTCGCCAGCTGGGCGTAGCGGGCGCCGTCTGCCATCAGCTGCTGATGGTCACCGTGCTCGGCGACCACCCCGTCGGCGATCAGGTAGATCAGGTCAGCATCGCGCACGCCGTGCATCCGGTGGCTGATCACCAGCCGGGTGGCGCCGGTCAGCGAGTGCAGCAGCCGGTTGAGCGCCGCATCGGCCGTGACATCGAGCCGGGAATTGGCCTCGTCGAAGATCACGACGTCGCGGTCGGCTCGCAGCAACGCACGAGCCAGCGCGATCCGTTGCCACTGACCGCCGGACAGCGAGGAGCCGCTCGCCCCGTCCTCGCTTGCCCGGCGCGGGCTCAACATCGTCTGCATGCCTTGGGGCAACCGGTCGATCGCGTCCAGCACGCCCGCCGCCGCAGCTGCCTCGCGGGCCTGCGCTGGTGTGGCGCCGGTGGCTCCGATCAGCACGTTGTCCAGGGCGGTCAGCTCGAAGCTGGTGTGGTCTTGCAGCACGCCCGCGATGCGTGATCGCAGCGAGGCAGGGTCGAGCGTCGCTATATCGATGCCGTCCCAGCGGATCTGACCCCGCTGCGGCTCGTAGAAGCGCAGCAGCAGGTTGACGATGCTGGACTTGCCGGCGCCGTTGAGCCCGACCAGCGCGGTGAACGCGCCGGCTGGCAGCTTCAGGCTCAGTCCGCGCAGCGCCCACTCGGTGGAGTTGGGGTAGCGGAACCACACGTCGCAGAATTCGATCGAGTCGCGCAGCGGCGGGGCCGGCTCGGCGCCACCGGCGGCCTGGGCAGCCTCGGACAGCGCGATCAAATCGAGGTAGCGGGCAAAGACCGCGCCGTAGATGTCGACCTCGACCAGCGCGTAGAGGACGCCGGTGATCGCGCTCTGCACAGCGACCACCGCGCTGGTGAACAGCAGGAAGTCGCCGACGCTCAACCGGCCCTCCGCGATCTGCCAGACCACCCAAGCAGAGCCGGCTCCGGCGATCACCGCGTTGAGCGAGGCGAACAGCAGTTGGCTCAGCGACTGCAGGATGGACCGGCGCACGTCCAACTTGACGGCAATCTGCAGGTGATGCCGGAGCCGGCCGATCAGGTCGTCCTGGGCGCCGTAGAGGCGTAGGTCCCGGGCGGCAGCCGGAGTGCTGAAGAGCTCGGTGAAGTAGTCACGCCAACGGTAGGCGGTGCTGGCCAGCTCCGCGTACCGGATGGACCGCGCGGTCGTCGCACGGCGGACCAACACCATGGGGACCACGGTCATCAACAGAACGGCGAGCATCGCGGGGGAGGTGACCCAGAGCACGCCGACGAACACGCCGAGGCGGGACAGTGAGCTGAAGATCTCGACGATGGTGCTGGCCACCATCGACGGGCCGTCATGAGCCCCCTCGCGAGCCAGGCCCAGCCGGTCCTGCAAGGTCGCGTCGTCCAGGATCTCGGTGCCGGGAAAGCCTGCGCAGGCGCGAGCGAGCTCGGTTTCGGTGACGACCCGGATACGCCCGGCGAGCCGGTAGGCGGGGATGCCCGCAAGCGAGTTCGCGGCCGTCGCCAGCCCGGTCAGCATCGCGATGAGGACGGCCGAGAGCACCAGTGCCCCCACTTGCTGGCGAGCAGCGTCGTCGCCGAGGTCGTTGACGAGGTTCTTGGTCAACACGGCGGCCGGCGCCAGCACCGATCCGGCCAGCATGCCGGCCAGGATGATGAGCACGAAGCTCACCGGTGAGATGCGGAACGCCAACCGGCAGGCCGCCAGGAACGCGCGTCCGGAGCTTCGGTCAGTGCGGGCGCGAAGCAGCATCGAGGCGGTCCGCAGCCATATACATCGCGGCGGTGACATCATGCAGCCGGTGCCCGCTGGCCGTGACCCGGCCGTTCTCGATGACCATGATCACCGGGTAGGTGTCGGGCCGGCCGAACGAGTCCAGCTCGTCGAAGGGGTGCGGCGCCACGACTGCCGTGGCGTCCTGCCAGGTGGCCAGGTACGCGGTGGTGCTCTCCGGATCGTCGGGTTCGCCGAGCACCAGGAACGGGATCGGCACGCCGTAGTCGAGCTCGTCGATTGCCCGGTGCAGTCGCTCGCAGGTGGAGCAGCCCAGCACCACCATGGCCACCAGCGCGGTGCCGCTGAGCATCCGCTCGGCTTCGGCGGGCCAGGGCTGCCGATCGAGTCCCAGCTCGATTCGATGGCCGCGAGGCGGCGTGGCCACCGGCCGGGCCGGCGTGCCGTCAGCTCCCTCACGCAGTCGGCGCAGGATGCCCACGGTCAGCAGTAGGTCAATGGCGACCAGCACTGAAAGCAGGATGCACACAGCGGTCAGGACGGCCACATCAACCAACCTTCTCGGGAACAGCGCCTCGACCGGGCGCTGTGCTGGCGGTCGAGAGCGCGGTGTACAGGTCCGCGGAGCCGACGAACAGGATGCCGGTGATGATGCCGAGACCGATGCCGAGCACGGACTCACCAGCTGAACCGGCCGGGCCGGCGAACAACGCCAGGCAACCCAGCGCGGCCAGCGAGCCGTTCAGGGCGAGGTGTGGCCTGGTCGGCAGCGTTGTGGAGGTGCCGAAGCAGTGGCAGGCGCTCAGCCGGCCGGCGCGCGCACCGAGGGCGACACCGGCGCTGAAGCCGGCAAGCAGCGCGATGGGCAGGGCGAAGCGGACAAGCGGGTGGTGCGCCAGCAGCAGGCCGACGCTGGCAACCGCCTCCAGCGACAGCACCGTGGCGGCCACGAGCCGCTGCGCGGTGATCGAGCCGATGCCGAACTGGCTCAGCGACGCGGCGAAGTCATCGAAGGCCCGGGCAGACCGCGCCTTGGCGACGAAGGCGACCACGAAAACCACGAGCATCGCGGTCGCCGCCCAATCAGCTATCACTGGCGTCGTCGTCCCACCATGCGGGGCGATAGCTGATCGCCGGGATCAGCTCACACGCCAGAACAGGGCTGGTTGTAGTCGCTGTTTCGGGTGGAGCACGACCTCCGCACACAGTTGGCGTAGCAGTCCAAGCCGCGAGTACGAGCGGCATTGCAGCAGCAGCCCTTCTCAGCGATGCACGCACCGGCGTCGACATTTCCGAGCGCCTTGTTGGCCAGCGCAGTGCTGATCCGGACGAGAGTCCTCATATTGGTGCCCCTTTGGGTTGGGAAAGCAAGATTGGCGAATCCTGTTCCTCATGGCAGACAGTGTCAAGGATGGTAGAGGGGACAACCACCGGGTGTGGTCAGCAACCGTCCCGAATCGGCTGCTCATGCTTCACCGCTGTCACAGCTCCACCGCGTTGTTCCTGATCACGTCGCGGAACCAGAGGGCCGAGTCCTTCGGGATCCGGGCCTGCGACGGGTAGTCGACGTAGACGATGCCGAACCGCTTGGAGTAGCCCCAGGCCCATTCGAAGTTGTCCAGGAACGACCACAGGTAGTACCCGCGGACGTCGGCGCCGGCCTCGATGGCCGCGTGCACGGCGGCCAGGTGCCGGTGGACGTAGTCGACCCGGTCGGCGTCGTGCACCTCACCGTCCACCAGGACGTCGTCGAAGGCCGCCCCGTTCTCGGTGACGACCATCGGCAGCTGGGGAAAGTCCCGGTGCACCCGCAGCAGCAGCTCGGTGAGCGCCTGGGGCACGATGGGCCAGCCCATCCCGGTCTGCGGGCCGGGCGTCGGCGCCGCGAAGGCCAGATCGGTGCCCGGCCACTGGCTGGGCCCCGGGGAGCCGTCCGGGTCGTTCTGCCACCGGCCGGCCAGCTGGCCGCGCAGCTGCTCGGTGGCGGCGGCGATGGTGGTCGGGTTGTAGAAGTTGACGCCGAGGGAGTCGATCGGCGCTGCGATCTCGGCCAGGTCGCCGTCGGCGACGAATGCCCAGTCGGTCAGGTGCTTGGTCTCGGCCAGCAGCTCCGCCGGGTAGCTGCCGCGCAGGATCGGGTCCAGGAAGATCCGGTTGGCGATCCGGTCGACGTGCTCGGCCGCGGCCAGGTCCGCCTCGCTGTCGCTGGCGGGGTAGAGCTGGGCCAGGTTGAGCGTGATGGACAGCTGCGCCGCGGTGACCGCGCGTAGCGCGGCGACCGCCCGGCCGTGCGCCAGGTTCAGGTGGTGAGCTGCAGTCAGCGCCGCATGCCGGTCGGTCTCGCCGGGCGCGTGCACGCCCGAGGCATAGCCCAGGAACGCCGAGCAGAACGGCTCGTTCAGGGTGGTGAAGCCGGGTACCCGGTCACCGAGCGCCTCGGCCACCGCGATCGCGAACTCCACGAACCGGTCGACGGTGTCGCGGTTGGTCCAGCCGCCCTCGACCTGCAGCGCCTGCGGCAGGTCCCAGTGGTACAGGGTCACCAACGGGGTGATGCGCCGCTCGAGCAGGCCGTCCACCAGCCGGCGGTAGAAGTCCAGGCCGGCGTTGTTCACCGGCCCGGAGCCACCCGGAATCACCCGCGGCCAGGACACCGAGAACCGGTAGGAGGGCAGCCCCAGCTCGGCCATCAGGTCCAGATCGTCGGCGATCCGGTGATAGTGGTCGCACGCGACCTCGCCGGTGTCGCCGTCGTGGACCTTGCCCGGCACCTGGCAGAACACGTCCCAGATGCTCGGCAGCCGGCCGTCGGCGCGGGCGGCGCCTTCGATCTGGTAGGCCGCGGTGGCCGATCCCCAGACGAAATCCGGTGGAAAGGAAAGGCGATCGGTCATCCTTTGACTGCTCCTTGCATGATTCCGCCGACGATCTGCCTGCTCAGCAGGGCAAAGACGATCAGCACCGGGACGGTGCCGTAGAGGGTGCCGGCCATGATGATGGATTGCTCCGGGGCGTACCCGGTCGCCAGGCTCCGGCCGGGCCGCAGGCAGCACGATGGAACGGAAGATCCGGAACGTGCCGGCGCCGTCGACGTAACCGGCTTCGTGGCCCGTGACACCCCGGCGCGAGCGGCCACCTCTTCCAGGGTGGGCAGGTTCCGGCCGCCCGCGGTCGCCGGGGGAGCCGGGGAGGGCGTGGAATTCATAAAGGAAGCCTGGCGCGGGCCGATAAGACCTAGACGGCTGCGGCGCGTTCGCGTCGACACTCTGTGATCACCCGGGTACGCTGCGCAAGTTTCTTAATCTCACAAAGGGCACACATGAAGCGAGCACGGCTAGTCCCGGCGATGGTCGCCGTCTCGGCAGTGGGCTGCCTGGTCATCGGCTCCCTCAGCACGCCAGCGACCGCGCAGCCGGCCGCTCCGGCCGCACGGCCTGCCAAGGCGCCGGCCCACGCCCAGCTCAAGCGCTCCCCGGCAGCGATCCCGCCCGGCCGCTGGGCGACGGCCTCTCCCCGGGCTGCCGAGCTCCGCAGCCGGCAGGCCCGCCCGGCCCGTCCGGCCATCGCGCACCTGGCGCCGCAGCTGAACCGGCTCGCCGGCGTCCCCGGCTCGCCCGCGGTCAACTCCGGCGTTCGGCTGGAGCGCGACGGCAAGGTCACCGTCACCGTCACCGGACCGGGCGCCCTGGCCGCGGCCAGGGCGGTGGGCGCCCGGGTGCTGGCCAGCTTCGACGGAGCCAGCACGGTGGTCCTCGCGCCGGGCAAGCTGCGCAGCCTGGCCGGCCAGCCCGGTGTCAGCAAGGTCGCCCCGGCCGTCCGGGCGCAGCCGCAGAGCACCAGTGAGGGGGTCGCGGCCTCCGGCGCCCAGAGTTGGGCGCAGACCGGCGATGTCGGCAACGGCGGCGCCGGCGTCAAGGTCGGCATCGTCGACCTCGGCTTCAAGGACCTGCAGGCCGAGATCGACGCCGGCAACTTCAACGACCCCGAGGGCAACCCGGTGACCGTGGTCTATCCGGAGGGCCAGAACCACTGCGTCGACGATGCCAGCACCGCCCATGGCACCGCCGTCAGCGAGATCGTGCACCAGATGGCGCCCCGGGCCACCCTGTACCTGTACTGCATCGACGACAACGTCGGCTTCTCGGCGGCGGCCAGCCAGATCGTCGCGGACGGCATCAAGATCGTGAACAGCTCGCTGGTCTTCACCGCCGAGAGCCGGGGCGACGGCTTCGGCCCCTCGGCCTCCTCCGAGCGCGCGGTCAAGGCCGCCCGGGAGGCCGGGGTGCTGTGGGTCCAGGCCAGCGGCAACGGCGCCCAGGATCACTGGTCGGGCGTCCTCGCCGACACCGACGGCGACCATTTCGTCGACCTGCAGAACGCGAACAGCCAGGCCGATGAGGTGGCCCTGGAGCCCGGCGGCATCGGCAACATGGTGCTGAGCTGGGACCGGTGGCCCTCGTCCTCGCTCGACGTGACGCTGGCGGTCAGCACGTACAACAACCAGAACGAGCAACTGGGCCAGACGCAGTTCCTCGACCACGTCCCGGGTGATCCGCCGGTGCTGGAGCTGGTGATCAGCAACACCCCGGACGACCCGGACTACACCGGCGGGGAGGACGGCATCCGGTTCTTCGACGTGGTGGTGCTGATCGGCCAGGCGGCGCCCCAGGTGCACTACGACCTCTACTACGGCGGCGACGTCTACCCGTCCTTCCTGAGCAGCCAGGATCCGGCGCGTGCCGCGGCCGGCAGCGTGCTGCAGCCGGCCAGCTCGCCCTGGGCGCTCGCGGTGGGCGCGGCCTTCCGGGGCACCAAGGCCCTGGAGGCCTTCTCCTCCCGCGGCCCGACCATCGACGGCAGGGTCAAGCCGGACCTGCTCGGCTTCGACGGCGTCTCCTCCAACATCGGCGAGGTGCAGGCCTCGCAGTACGACGAGCAGGGCAACGTCGTCCCCGGCACCACCGGCTTCTACGGCACCTCCGCCGCCGCGCCCCACGTCGCGGGCGCCGCCGCGCTGGTCGCCGGCGCCAACCCCGGCATGGACGCCTCCGACCTCGAGGCGTTCCTGCAGCGGCGCGCCAATCCGCTCGGCACGCCGCCCACCAACACGGTCGGCCACGGCCTGCTGGCCCTCGGCGCTCCCAGCGGCGTCCAGCCGGCGGCCGGCTCACGGTACTTCCGGCTGGCCGCGCCCCGGCGGATCGCCGACACCCGCAGCGGCCTCGGGGTGCGCAAGGGCCCGCTGGTCGCCGGCACCGCGCTGGCCGTCCCGGTGCCGAGCACCGGAACCAACCCGGTGCCCGCGGACGCCACCTCGGTGGTGATCAGCCTGTCCGGGGCCGCCGCGCAGGGCAGCACCTACCTCGCCGTCTACAGCAAGGTGGTCAGCGGCAACTCCACGCTGAACCTCAGCAAGAAGGTCCCCGACGACACCGTCACCGCGGTCGTGAAGCTGAACTCCAGCCACGGGTTCATGCTGCGCAACTCCGGCGCCGCCGTCCACGCGGTGATCAACGTCGTGGGGTACTTCGGCGCGCCCACGGCCGCCGGCGGCCTCGGCTACGTCGCCGTGCCGTCCCGGCGGCTGCTGGACACCCGGGTCCCGACCGGCATCGCCAGGAAGGCGAAGCTGGCGCCGAACCAGACCGTGACGGTGAGCACCGGCGTGCCTACCACCGCCACGGCCGCGGTGGTGAGCATGACTGCCCTCAACCGCGTCGGGGCCGGCTACCTGACCGCCTATCCGAGCGTCTCGCCGGCGATGGTCTCGCTGGACTACCGGTACCTCCCCAGGTCGGGCATGGTGGTCGTCCCGCTGTCGCAGGGCAGGTTCGTCCTGCAGAACCGCAACGCCAGCACCGACCTGATGATCGACATCGTCGGCTACTTCAGCCCCACCGCGACCGCCCGGTTCGTCGCGCTGGCCAACCCCCGGCGGATCGCCGACACCCGCACCGGCAACGGCGGCCGGTTCGCGACCATGACTCCCAACTCGGTGCTCACCCTGGACGGCGGCGGCCTGTACGGCGTGCCCTACACCGCGACCGGGCTGTGGATCGGGCTGACCGCGATCGCGGCCGGCGACGGCTACCTGACGATCTATCCCAAGGGAACCACCGCGCCGCATGCGGTGAACCTGAACTTCACCGTGGGCCAGGTGATCCCCAACGCGGGCATCGCGATGCTCTCGCCGCGGACCGCTGCCGCGCCGCCGGCCTTCAGCACGGTGGACCGGTTCGGGGCGTCCAACGTCATCTCCGACGCCTACGGCTACTTCGTGACGCCCGGGGCCTAGCCCGAATCGGAGCCGGGGTCAGCGCCTGCCCGATCGTCTGGCAGAATGGCTGGTCGAGTACCGGCCAGCCTTCGGACCCTCTCGCCGAGCGCCGGCCAGTCCATCAGGACTACCCGCCGCGGTGTTCCCCACCCATCGGCGCTCTGGCCCGTCCCTGCACATACTGGAGTGAACGACACCCGTGGCAACCAAGATCAAGCTCACCCGCATCGGCAAGATGCGCGAGCCGCATTACCGCGTCGTCGTTGCCGATGCCCGCGCCAAGCGTGACGGCCGGTCCATCGAGACCATCGGCGAGTACCACCCGAAGAACGACCCGTCGATCATCCGCATCGACGCCGATCGGGCCGCCTACTGGCTCGGCGTCGGCGCGCAGCCGACCGAGGCGGTGACCGCGATCCTGAAGGTGACCGGTGACTGGCAGAAGTTCAAGGGCCTGCCGGCGCCCGCGCCGATGCTGGTCGCGGCGCCGAAGCCGGACAAGCGCGCGCTGTTCGACGCCGCCCTGCGCGACTCCGAGGGTGAGCCGTCCGCCGAGGCCACCACGCCGCGCAAGAAGGCCGCTCCGCGGCGCGAGCAGGCCGAGAACGCGGACGCCGCTCCGGCTGCCGCCCCTGCTGCTGAGGCCGCTCCGGCTGCCGAGGCTCCGGCTGCTCCGGCTGCCGAGGCCGCCCCTGAGGCTGCTCCGGCTGCCGCTCCTGCCGCGGACGCCGGTGCCGCCACCGACGCTCCTGCCGAGGCGGGCAGCTAAGTGCTCGAAGAGGCCCTCGAGCATCTGGTTCGTGGCATCGTCGATCATCCCGATGACGTGGTGGTCGACCTGATCGACAACCGGCGCGGTCGCCGGCTCGAGGTCCGGGTGCACCCCGATGACCTCGGGCGGGTGATCGGCCGCAATGGCCGCACCGCCAAGGCGCTGCGCCAGGTCGTCAACGGGGTAGGCGGCAAGGGCATCCGAGTCGATGTCGTCGACACCGACGAGGGCCGCTGACCGGTTCCCGCACTCCGAAGGCAGGTCCGCAGTGACTGAGCAGCTCGGCGACGGCGAGCTGCTCGTCGCCGTGGGCCGGGTGGGCAAGGCGCACGGCGTCCGCGGCGACGCCTTCGTCGAGCCGTGGACCGACGCGCCGGACGAGCGGTTCAGCCCCGGCTCCCGGCTGACCACCGAGCCGGCCGACCGCGGCCCGCTGACCGTCGAATCGTCGCGGGACCATTCCGGCAAGCTGGTCGTGCACTTCGCGGGGGTGGACGATCGCAATGCCGTCGAGGCGCTGCGGGGCACGGTGCTGCTGGTGCCTGCCGGAGCCCGGCCGGTGATCGAGGATCCGGACGAGTTCTACGACACCGACCTGATCGGGCTGGCGGTGCGGACGGTGCAGGGCCGGCAGCTGGGCGCGATCACCGACGTCCTGCACTCGCCGGCCGGCAGCCTGCTGGCCATCGACGTCGACGGCCGCGAGGTGCTGGTGCCGTTCCGGACCGAGTTCGTGCCGGTGGTGGACCTGGCCGCAGGCATCGCCGAGATCGACCCGCCGGACGGGCTGCTGGAGCTGTGAGCGGCCTTCCGGACGGCTCCGCCGAGGCGCCGGCCCTGTCCGTCGACGTGGTGACGATCTTTCCCGACTACCTCAGCCCGTTGCGCGAATCGCTGCTCGGCAAGGCGATCGAGCGCGGCCAGGTCCGGGTGGACGTGCACGACCTGCGGACCTGGACCGACGATCCGCACCGCACGGTCGACGACACCCCGTACGGCGGCGGCCCTGGCATGGTGATGCTGCCCGAGCCGTGGGGACGGGCGCTGGACGCGATCGCGCCGGCTGACGGCCCGAGCCAGCCGCGGCTGGTGGTTCCCGGTCCGGCAGGGCGGCGGTTCAGCCACGCGGTGGCCGAGGAGCTGGCCGGCCAGCCGTGGCTGCTGTTCGCCTGCGGCCGGTACGAGGGGATCGACGCCCGGGTCCTGGACTACGCCGGCCAGCGGATGGACGTGGACGAGATCAGCCTCGGCGACTACGTCCTGTGCGGCGGCGAGGCAGCCGTGCTGGTGATCCTGGAGGCGGTCGCCCGGCTGATCCCGGGCGTGCTGGGCAATGCGCTGTCGGCGCACGACGACTCGTTCAGCGCCGCGGTCGGCGGCCTGCTGGAGGCCCCGGCCTACACCAAGCCCGCGCTCTGGCGGGATCTGCCGGTTCCCGAGGTGCTGATGTCGGGGCATCACGGCAGGATCGAGCAGTGGCGGCGGGAGCGTTCGGTGGAGCGGACCCGCGACCGTCGCCCGGACTTGCTCGGCGGCTGACCCGCCGCCCCCGGTTTCTCAATCCACAGGTCGTTATGGCACCATCGTGGGGTTGCCCGGCGGCTGCCTTCGCGGCCCGCTGCCCGCACACAGCCCAGATGTAGTCGTAGAAGTCTCGATCGAGGCCGCACGCGCTCACCCGCGCGTTCCCGGCTCGGACCCGAAGGAAGCTGAGTCACATGAACACCTTGCAGACGTTGGACGCCGAATCGCTGCGCAGCGACATCCCGGACTTCCGGGCCGGCGACACCCTGAAGGTGCACGTGCGGGTCATCGAAGGCAGCCGCTCCCGGGTGCAGGTCTTCCAGGGCGTCACGATCCGCCGCCAGGGCGGTGGGCTGCAGGAGACCTTCACGGTCCGCAAGATCAGCTTCGGCGTCGGGGTGGAGCGCACCTTCCCGGTGCACACCCCGGTCATCGAGAAGATCGAGGTCGTGACCCGCGGCGACGTCCGGCGCGCCAAGCTCTACTACCTGCGCGACCTGCGCGGCAAGGCCGCCAAGATCAAGGAGAAGCGGGACGCGATCACCCGCTAGTCGGAGCTTCTCCTGACTCGCGAGGTGTCGAACTCGGACATGGGCTACGACGCCAACGAGAGCGCTGACCCTTCCATCTCCACCGGGCCCCGGCCAGCCGCTGTGCCCTCGACCGGCGCTGGGCCGGCCGTGCCCGGTCCGGCTGCGTCCGGGCCCCCTGCGTCCGGTCCGGCTGTGCCCGGGGCGTCTGTGCCCGGTTCGTCTGCGTCCGTGCCTGACCCATCGGCGTCCGTGCCCGGACAGTCTGCAGCTGACGGTCAAGCGGCGCGTGAGGCCAAGGCGGCGGGTGACGCCAAGGCGGTGCGTGACGGCAAGGCGGCCCGGCGCAGCCGCCGGTGGGCGCGGCTGGAGCTCCCGCTGCTGATCGCCATCGCGATCGCCATCGCCATCGTGCTCAAGACGTTCGTGGTGCAGCCGTTCTACATCCCGTCGCAGTCGATGGAGCAGACCCTGCACGGCTGCCCGGGCTGCACCGGCGACCGGATCCTGGTGTTCAAGCCGGTGTACCACGTCCGCGATCCGCATCCCGGCGACATCGTGGTGTTCCGGGCTCCGCACGACTGGGACGAGCTGGCCGGCGTGCAGCTGTCGACCAACCCGGTGGTGCACGGCGTGCAGCTGTTCGGCCAGCTGGTCGGGGTGGTGCCACCGAGTGAGAAGGACCTGGTCAAGCGGGTCATCGCCGTCGGCGGGCAGACCGTGCGCTGCTGTGACAGCAACGGCAACGTGCAGATCTCCGACCGTGGCGCCGAAGGCCCCTGGCGCAGCCTGAACGAGCCGTACGTCTTCGAGAACAGCAGCTGGAGCAAGTCCTCGACGCCCGGTCAGCGCAGCGCCGACGACACCCGCAGCTTCGGCCCGGTCACCGTGCCGGAGGGCCGGCTGTGGGTGATGGGCGATCACCGCAGTGACTCTGCCGACTCCCGCTACCACTGCGGCAACGTCAGTGACGGCAAGTCCTGCGACCCGATGAACAGCACCGTCGGCAACGACGACGTGATCGGCAAGGCGGTCGTGATCGCCTGGCCGCCGTCGCGCTGGCGGACCCTGGGCACGCCCTCGACCTTCACCTCCCTCGGCGCGCTGGGGCCGGGAATCTCACCGGTCGAGCCCGCCGCTGCGGCGCTGGTGCTGACCGTGGGCCTGGGCGGGTGGCGGCGCAGGCGTCGCCGCCGGTGACTGCGGACGCGAACCAGCCGGTCGCCCGCCAGGCCGGCCGGATCTTCGTCCTCGATGACGAGCGCCGGGTGCTGCTGATGCACGAGCGGCGCGACATCGGCTCCGACCAGTCGCACTGGATCACCCCCGGTGGCGGCGTGGAGCCGGGGGAGAGCCTGGTGGAGGCCGCGCTGCGCGAGGTGTACGAGGAGACCGGGCTGCGCCTGGAGCTGGACGCGGCAGCCGAGCCGATGTATTCCGAACGGGTGCGCTTCACCATCGCCGGCCGCGACATCGACCAGACCAACTTCTACTTCCTGGTCCAGGTTCCCAGCGGCCTGCCGGTGCAGCCGGCCGGGCATACCGACATCGAGCAGCTGGTCGTGCTCGGCCATCGCTGGTGGCCGCTTGCCGAGCTGGCCGCCTCCGACGTGGTCCGGGAGCCGGTGACTATGGTCGAGCTGATCGAACGAGCACTGGCGGTGAGATAGGTGGCAACGACAGCTCGCAAGGCGCCGACTCTTCGCTACGAGCGCGAGGCATGGCGGTCCGGAGCAGGGCTGCTGGCAGCCGTCGACGAGGTCGGCCGGGGCGCCCTGGCCGGGCCGGTGTCGGTCGGCGTGGTGCTGCTGTCGGCCGACACGAAGCCCGCGCCGTTGGGGGTGGCCGACTCCAAGCTGCTCACCCCGCAGGCCCGCGAGCGGCTGGTGCCCCGGATCCGGCGGTGGGCGCTGGACTGCGCGGTGGGACACGCCTCGGCCGCCGAGATCGACCGGATCGGCATCATCGCCGCGCTCCGGCTGGCCGCCGAGCGGGCGGTCAGCCAGCTCAGCGTCAAGCCCGACTGGGTGCTGCTGGACGGCAACCACGACTACCTCACCGTCCGGGACGGCCTGTTCGACTGGGGTTTCGAGGAGCCGGATCGCTGGCGCTGCCGGGTGCCGGTGCGGACCCTGATCAAGGGCGACCTGAAGTGCTCGTCCATCGCCGCTGCCTCGGTGCTGGCCAAGACCGAACGCGACAGGATCCTGATCTCCCTCGCCGAGCAGTACCCGCAGTACGGCTTCGAGGAGAACAAGGCCTACTCCTCGCCGCAGCACCTGGCAGCGCTGCTGGAGCACGGGCCGTCGCAGGTGCACCGGTGCTCCTGGAACCTGCCCGGGCGCGACGGCTGGTGGGACCTGCCGTCGGGGTGGTCGGGCCTGATCGAGCGGGCCCGGCTGAACCAGCTGCGCGAGCTGGAGCAGCTGCCCGAGCTGCTGGAGCTGCCGGAGGCTGCTGTCGCGGCTCGGGATCTGGCGGAGCCCGCTGTTGCGGCTCCGGACTTGCCGGGCGGCCTCACCGCCCCGGACGCGATGGGTGAGAATGGACAGATGATGCCTGCAGGGATCGCCCGATGAGTGCCGAAGACCTCGAGAAGTACGAGACCGAGATGGAGCTGCAGCTCTATCGCGAGTACAAGGACATCGTCGGCCAATTCAGCTACGTGGTCGAGACCGAGCGGCGCTTCTACCTCACCAACGACGTCCAGTTGGTGCCGCGCAACGCCGACGGCGAGGTGTACTTCGAGGTGACGATGCGCGATGCCTGGGTCTGGGACATGTACCGGCCGGCCCGGTTCGTCAAGAACGTCCGGGTGCTGACCTTCAAGGACGTCAACGTCGAGGAGCTGGAGAAGCCGGACCTGGACCTGGGCGGCAAGAGCCCGTTCGGCGGCTGATCGGCCGAGCGACTGGACAGAGCCCCCGTAATCTGCCCTTCGACCCGCCTTTGGGCCGGTAGCCGGGCGACACGCTCCGGCTGGTTGGGCGCTACCGGTGGTGGGAGCCGGCGTTGTCCACAGCGTCGCTTGCTATCCACATTCGCGGGCGAGCGGCCTGCTGGCCAGGTCGGCCAGGGCAGGGTCAGGTCCATGCACTTCAAGGACGCCCTCGGACGCTACGGCGAGGCCATCGCCGCTCGCTGCCTGACCGACAGCGGTCACCGGCTGATCGAGACGAACTGGCGATGCGGCCGAGGCGAGATCGACATCATCGCCGCGGACGGCCGCACCCTGGTCATCTGCGAGGTCAAGACCCGCACCTCGCTGGCCTTCGGAGAGCCCGCCGAGGCGGTGGACGAGGCGAAGTCGCGTCGGTTGCGGCTGCTGGCCACCCAGTGGCTGGCCGAGCATCCAGGCGGCTGGGAGGCGATCCGGTTCGATGTGGTGTCGGTGCTGCGCCGTGCGCACGGCCCGGCCCAGGTCCGGCACCTGCGGGCGGCGTTCTGATGGCCCTGGCAGGAACGCTGTCGATCACCCTGTCCGGGGTGTCCGGAAGGCTCATCGAGGTGGAGGCCGACCTGTCCGCGGGGCTGCCGGGCCTGACCTTCACGGGGCTGCCGGACGTCTCGGTGCTGGAGTCGAGGGACCGGATCCGGGCGGCGGTGCTGAACTCCGGGCTGAGCTGGCCGAACAAGCGGATCACGGTGGCCCTGTTGCCCGCCGACGTCCGCAAATACGGCTCGATGTTCGACGTGGCGCTGGCGGTCTCGGTGCTGGCGGCGGCCGGCGACGTGCCGGCCCGCGCCGTGTCGGGAGTGGTGTGGCTGGCCGAGTTGGGGCTCGACGGCCGGCTGCGCCCGGTCCGGGGCGCGCTGCCGGCGGTGCTGGCCGCTCGCGAAGCCGGGGTGGGACGGGTGGTGGTGTCGCCCGGCAACTGCGCCGAAGCCGCGCTGGTGACCGGCCTGGACGTGCAGGTGGCGTCCTCGCTGGCCGAGATCGTGCTGGCGCTGCGCGGCGGCGCGCCGCTGACCGGCGCATCGGCCGGCCGTCCTGATCCGCCGGCGCCGCTGCCCGACCTGGCCGATGTGGTGGGCCAGCCGGTCGCCCGGCGGGCCCTGGAGATCGCCGCCGCCGGGGCGCACCACCTGCTCTTGGAAGGAGCGCCGGGGGCCGGAAAGACCATGCTGGCCGAGCGGCTGCCCTCGATCCTGCCTGAGCTCGAACCGGCCGAGGCGCTGGAGGTGACCGCGATCCATTCGGTCGCCGGCGTGCTTCCCGGCGGCGCCGGCCTGCTTCGCCGCCCTCCGCTGCAGGCGCCGCATCACACGTCCTCCATGGCTGCGCTGGTGGGCGGTGGCACCGGGCTGGGCCGGCCGGGCGCCGCCTCGTTGGCCCACCGCGGCGTGCTGGTGCTCGACGAGGCGGCGGAGTTCAAGCCGACCGTGCTGGACTCGCTGCGCCAGCCGCTGGAATCGGGGGAGATCGTGCTGCACCGGACCGGCGGCGCGGTCAGCTATCCGGCCCGGTTCCAGCTGGTGATGGCCACGAACCCGTGCCCGTGCGGGGCGGCCAAGGACACCGACTGCTCGTGCACCCCCGATGCCCGCCGCCGGTACCGGCGACGGCTGTCCGGCCCGTTGCTGGACCGGATCGACCTGCAGATCCCGATCGATCCGGTCTCGCGGGCCGAACTGATGCAGGACCAGGAGGCGCGCGAACCCAGCGCCGCGGTGGCCGAGCGGGTGATCGCGGCCCGGGCAGCGGCACGCGCGCGGTGGGCGCCGTTCGGCTGGAACACCAACGCAGAGGTGCCCGGGCCGGTGCTGCGCTCACGAGGCTGCCGGCCGCCGCGCCAGGCGCTGGCCCGGCTGGATGCCGAGATCGAACGGGGCGGGCTCAGCGCCCGGGGCTGCGATCGGGTGCTGAAGCTGTCCTGGACGCTGAGCGATCTGGCCGGCCTGGACAGCCCCGGCTCCGCGGAGATCGCCGAGGCGATCTGGCTGCGGACCGGACGGGCGGCGGTGACGTCGGCATGACCAGCACGGTTACGCCAGGGCACGCCGACCGCGAGGAGCACCTGCTCGCGGCGGCCTATCTGAGCCGGGTCGCCGAGCCGGCATCGGTGCCGCTGTGGATGTTCGTCCAGCACTACGGCTACCCGGCAGCGGCCGCGGCGGTGCGGGCCGGAGAGGTGCCCGCCGAGGTGGCCGCCTGCACCGAGGCGCGCCGGACCGCTGCTGATCCGGAGGCCGACCTCGCGGCCGCTGAGCGCAACGGCATCCGGCTGCTGACACCGGCCGATGCGGACTGGCCACATTTCGCGTTCGCGGCGCTGCAGGCCACCGGGCAGCGGCGGGTGGCCCAGTGGCAGGCAGGCGTGCGGAGCCGCCCCCAGCGGGGCGAGCTGATCCCGCCGCTGGCGCTGTGGGTGCGCGGCAGCGCGCCGCTGGCGACGGTGGGCCTGCGGTCGGTGGCGGTGGTCGGCTCGCGGGCTGCCACCGCCTATGGCGAGCACATCGCCTCGGAGTTCAGCTACGGGCTGGCCCAACGCGAGGTGGTGGTCGTCTCCGGCGGCGCGTACGGCATCGACGCGGCGGCCCATCGCGGCGCCCTGGCAGCCGGTGGCAGCTCGGTGCTGGTGTCGGCCGGTGGGCTGGACCGGCCCTATCCGAGCGGCCACCGACACCTCTACGACCGGACTGCCGAGCAGGGCGTGCTGGTAAGCGAGCGGCCGCCGGGCAGCGCCCCGCACCGGCAGCGGTTCCTCAGCCGCAACCGGCTGATCGCGGCGCTGGGCGCTGCCACGTTGGTGGTGGAGGCGGCTCACCGCTCGGGCGCCCTGAACAGCGCGGGGTATGCGCGCGACCTCGGCCGCCCGGTGCTGGCGGTGCCCGGTCCGGTCACCTCGGCGATGTCGAGCGGGTGCCATCGGCTGATCCAGCGCGAGGAGGACCCGGCCCGGTTGGTCACCAGCGTGGCCGAGGTGCTGAGTTACTGCGGTTCGGCAGAGATCGAGCAGGACGCCGGCGCGGCAGCAGCCACCGGCGGATCCTTGACCCAGCGGGCCTACGACAGCTTGGACCTGGTGGCCCGGTCGGTGCTCGACGGCTTTCCCGGTCGGGGGCGCAGTGTCACCGAGGCAGAGCTGTCCCGGCTCAGCGGGCAGCCGATCAGCCAGGTGATCGCGGCCCTGCCGGTATTGCAGGGCGCCGGTCTGATCACCGCCGCGCGAGAGGGCTACCGGCTGTCCAGCGTGGCGAGTTGACGTGACCACCGGCCCGCGCGCACTGTCTGGCCATGCCTGCCGGTCCCAGCGACGCTGCCGTCCCGGCTGCTGTCACGGCCGCTGCGGCAACGACTCGGAGACGACCGGGTCCCGCTCGTGCGGCCCCCTCGACCGGGGCTGCCCGCAAGAAGGACCGCCGGCTCGACGTGGCCGCTCTGCGCGAAGAACTGGACCCGGAGCTGTCAGCGGTGCTCACCGCCTTCGAGCGGTTCCTGCGGCTGGAGCGCAACCGGTCCGCCCACACGGTGCAGGCGTACCTCGGCGACATCACCCAGCTGCTGCACTACCTCCGATCCGCCGGCGAGACGGATCTGCGCGGGTTGGATCTGCGGTTGCTGCGCGGGTGGCTGGCGAGCCTGCACCAGGCCGGGGCATCGCGCACCACGCTTGCCCGGCGCGCGGCCGCAGCCCGGACGTTCAGCACCTGGGCCTTCAAGAACCAGCTGCTGGCCGCCGACGTCGCCGAGCTGCTGGTCAGCCCGCGGCCGCACCGGTCGATTCCTGCCGTGCTGTCCGCTGGCGAGGCCGGCCAGGTGGTCGACTCCCTGGACGGCGACGAACCCGAGCAGTTGCGCGACCGGTTGATCCTGGAGCTGCTGTACGGCACCGGCATCCGGGTCGCCGAGCTGGTCGGCCTGGACCTGACCGACCTGGACCGTGGCCGCCGGGTTCTCCGGGTGATCGGCAAGGGTGACAAACAGCGCACCGTGCCCTACGGGATCCCGGCCGACGCCGCCCTGCAACGGTGGCTGGACCACGGGCGGCCGCTCTGGGCCACCGCCGCGTCAGGCCAGGCGCTGCTGCTCGGACGGCGTGGTGGCCGGCTCGACCAGCGGGCCGCCCGGCGCGTGGTCAACACCGCGACCGCCGGGCTGGCGGGCGGGTCGGGGTTGTCGCCGCACGGGCTGCGGCACAGCGCGGCGACGCACCTGCTCGATGGCGGCGCCGACCTGCGGGCCGTCCAGGAGCTGCTCGGGCACGCCAGCCTGGCAACCACCCAGATCTACACCCACGTCTCGGTCGACCGGCTGCGCGCCAGCTTCAACCAGGCCCACCCGCGCGCCTGAGCACCGACGCGGGTATCGATCCTCGGCCCGGGCCCCAGCCTGGGCCACCAGCTCAGTTCTCCAGCGGCACCTTCAGCTCCACGGCGGCATCTTCAGTTCCCCAGCGACCCCCTCAGCTCTATGCCACCAGTTCAGTCCCACGGCGGCACCTTCAGGTCCCCAGCGGCGGCACCCTCAGGACCAGGGCAGCAGCCGTACCACCCCGAGCGGCTCGAGCAACGACATCGGGTTGAGGTAGGCGTTACCGCGCCGGGCTCCCCAATGCAGGCACTCCGCCGGTGCGCAACTGCGATGGACGCCGCGCACCGTCCCGATCCGCTGGCCGGCCACCACCCGCTGGCCGGCTGCCACGACGGCAGCCACCGGCTCGTACTCGGTGCTGATGCCGTCCGGGTGTACCAGCACCACCACGCCCCGACCGGCCACCGGCCCGGCGAAGCGGACCACCCCATCGCCGGCGGCCATCACCGCACTGCCCTGGGCAGCGGCGAGATCCACCCCTAGATGTCCCCGGCCATAGCGGGTCGCCGGAGGCTTGAAACCGGTCAGCACCTGGGTTGCGCCGGTGGGGGTCGGAACCCGGTACCTTCCCGCGCTCCGCTCGGCCGCACTTCGGTGCAGGCCCAAGCCGGCGGAGCCGGGGTACCCCGCAACAGGCCACACGCCCGAGGACGCGACCGCCGACGGAGCATCAGCTGACGGGGCGATAGCTGACGAGACCCCGGCTGACGAAACCCCGGCTGACGAAACTCCCGCTGACGAAACCCCGGCTGACGAGACCCGCGCTGACGAAACCCCGG
>NZ_DASVSG010000166.1:0-9509 GCF_036388195.1 Jatrophihabitans sp.
CCCCCACGCCTGCTGCCAGCCGTCCAGCCGGACGGCGGGCAGCCGGCGGCCGTTCAGGCTGGCCTGCCAGCCGGGGTTGAAGTTCTCCCGGACGACCAGCATCGCGGCGGCCGGGGTGTCCACCCGGACGGTGCGGTGGGCGGCCTGCCAGCTCAGCGGCGTGACGGTTCCATCGGCAGAGCCGCCGGCCAGCGCCAGCCCGGGCCGCCGCAGGGTCAGGCTGAGCGGGCTGGCCGACGCGCTCGCGGCCAGCCGGAGATGATGGCGGCCGGCCGGCAGGGTGGTCGGCGCCGGGTCGCAGGTGCGCGCGGCCACCCGCTGGCCGGCCAGCAGCTGCTCACGGGTCGCCTCGGCCCGCAGCGGCAGCGGGATGCCGTCGACGATCACCGCCAGCCCGGACGAGCAGCCGAGCTCGACCTGCTCGGCCAGCCGCGGGTTGTCCGCCCCGTTCACGGCCACCTCGGTGATCCCGGCGGGCAGCAGCCGGGGCGCCCGGAAGCGGGTGCTGGTGGTGGAGCGGAGCTCGGCCTGCAGCACCGTGATCGCCACGGTGCGGGTGAGCACCGGCTTCGGCAGCCTCAGCACGCCGTCGGCGGGCAGCTCGAAGGTCGAACTCCGGCCGCCAGCGGTGACGGCGACCCGTTGCGGGCGGGCCAGCGCAGTGGCCGGGTCGGTGTCCAGCCGCAGCGTGGACACCAGCCGCCGGCTCCGCAGGTCCAGCGTCAGCGTCGGCGCCTGATCGCCGGCCGCCGACACCCAGCTGGTGGCCGGGTCGCCGTCCACCGCGGCCCCGGCACGTTCCCGGGGATCCGGGTCGTCGACCGAGGACGCCGTCGCGGCGATGCCGGCGCCGTCGTCCAGCAGCGCGTCCAGGGCCGCCCCCGGCCGCGCCTGCACGGTGGCCGCGATGTCATAGCGCTGGCCGTCCGGCATGGTGAAGGTCCGGTCGAGCACGCCGTCGCTCTCCCCGCTGCTGGCGAAGGTCGCATCGCACGCGGCCCGTCCGGCCACCGTCAGGCAGTTGGACCGGCCACCCGGCTCGACAACGAAGCTCAGCGCGTCCGGAACCGCCTCGGGGGTCGGCACCACCAGCGTCCGGGTGGGGGTGAGGCCGGCGATCGTGAACATGGAGATGCCGACCGAGCTGGCGCCGGGCGAGGCGTCCAGCACGGTGAGCCGCAGCTGCCGGGTCGGCCCGGGCGGCAGCGCCAGCTGCTGCGGAAACGGCCCGGGCGAGACGTCGGAGTCCAGGACGCCCGCGTCGGTGGAGATCCGGACCCGGTTCGGATAGCCACCGAGGGTGGCCGCGAAGGCCACCTCGACCGCAGGCTCGGACGTCGGCGCGGCCAGCGTCACCGACAGCCACTGGCCCTTGACGCCGGCCAGCGCTCCACTGCGCCAGGACGTCGCGGGGTCGCCGTCCAGCGCCGACCACGGCCCGTAGCCTGCGCCGCGATTGACCAGCGCGCCGGCCTCGGCGCCGGACGAGGACGCCTGGATGTCGGTGATGCCGCCGCCGTAGGCGATGGTCGAGAGCGGGCCCGGCGACGGGGGCAGGTAGTCCTGGGCCGCCCGGGACTGCCGGTACGGCTGGTTCGCGGTCAGGGTGGCCGAGGTCGAGCCGGACTGGCCGAACGTCGCCTCCTTGCGCCTGATGCCGTCGGTGACCACGGTGGCAGCCGGGCCCTCGGCGTCCGAGCCCTGGCCGTCCGAGCCTTGGGAGTCTGAGCCCTGGGAGTCCGAGCCTTGGGTGTCCGAGCGCTGGGCGTCCGAGCCTTGGGTGTCCGAGCCGAACAGCACCGGCGTGTCCGCGGCTATCCCCGCATCGATCAGCGAGCCCAGCGAGTCCGCCGAGCCGGTGGCGTGCACCGCCCCCGCGCTGGGCAGCAGCCCCACCGCGCCGGACCACCCCGCCACCTCGAAGATCTCGATCGCCGGCCGCACGGCGGTGGCGCCGACGTCGACCAGCCGGTTCCGGTCCGGCGGGAAGTCCGGGGCGTTGCCGAACGAGGTCACCCTGGACAGGCCCGGGGTGGCCCGCAGCGTCGCGTGCACGAAGGCCAGGTTGGTGGCCGCGGACGCCGCGGTGTTCAGGTCGTTGCGCACCACCAGGTACCGGATGCCGGCCCGGGCCAGCAGCGGCGCCAGCGCGTCGTCGCCGCGGCCGGCGGCCATCCGCAGCGACAGGTCGTCCAGCAGCCGGATATAGCCGGCCGGGGTCAGCGGGATCCCGTCGCGGACCGTCCACGGCGCCCTGGCGACCGGCTGCAGCGCATCGTCGACGGTGGCGCCCCAGACGTAGGTCGGCCGGGACGCCCCGGGAACCACCAGCGACCGGCCGGCGCCGGAATGGCTGCCCAGCCAGGAGCCGGCCTGGCGCCACCAGCCGGCCTCGGTCATCGACCGCGGCTGCGGGATCACCTCGTTGACGACGGCGGGCGCCGCGGCCAGCGCGCCGATGGAGACGGCCAGCACCGGGGCCAGCAGCCGGGGACGCAGGTCCAGGGTCAGGCCGCCCCAGCGCGGCTGCCAGCGTTCGGGCGTCTGCAGCCGGCTGAGCAGCCATCCGAGGCCCAGCGCCAGCGGCAGCCGGATCAGCGGATCGAACTTGTGGACGTTGCGGAAGGCGTTGAGCGGCCCGTCCAGCCAGCTGCGCACCCACCCACCGGCCGGCGGCCCGACCGGCGCGACATAGCCCATGGTGACCAGCGCCAGGCCCAGCAGCAGGCAGCTGATCGCGAACAGCCGGTGGGGCTGGGCGCGCCGGCCCAACCCCGTCAGCCCCGCGGCCGCCACCGCCGCGGTGGCCAGCACCACCGCGGGCACGGCGACCAGGATCCAGCCGCCCGGCCAGATCCCGGGACCGAGGTAGGCCTGCCAGTGATCAGCCCCGCGCAGCGAGGCGATCAGGCTGGTGATGCCGGTGGTGACGCTGCTCGGCTCGATCCAGTCCAGGAACGGTGGGCTGTAGCGGCCGAGCAGCAGCAGCGGCAGCACCCACCAGGCGCTGGCCAGGACCACCGCCACGCCGAACCAGAGCATCAGCTCCCGACGCCGGCGGCCGCGCTGCCGGGTGAGCAGCCACAGCGCGGGCGCCGGCAGCACCGCCAGGGTGGCCGCCGCGTTGACCCCGCCGGCGAACAGCAGCGCCACCCCGGCGAGCGCGCCGGCACGCCGGGTCGAGCCGCGCTCGGCGCCGGTCACCAGCGGGATCAGCACCCACGGCAGGACCGCCATCGGCATCAGCTCCGAGGAGATCGAGCCCAGCTCGCTGAGCATCCTCGGCGCCAGCGCGTAGCTCAGGCCCGCGGCGACCTTCGGCCAGAACCCGGCAGCGCCGAGCAGCCTGGCCAGCCGGACCATCCCCAGGAAGGCCACGACCACCAGCGCCGACTCCCAGCCCCGCTGCACCACCCAGGCCGGCAGTCCCGCGAGCTTGCCGAGCACGAAGAACGGGCCCATCGGAAACAGGTATCCGTACGCCTGGTTCTGCAGCTGGCCGGCGGCGCCCAGTGGATCCCAGAGCGTCAGGGACCGCCGCAGGAACCGCAGCGGATCGACCACCAGGTCCAGCTTGGTGTCCGGAGCGGTCCGGCCGGCGCTCTGGCAGAACACCAGCAGGATCAGCCCGAAGCACACGGTGATCAGGCGCAGTCGCTGCACCGCCAGCGGCAGCGGCCGGTCGGTCTGGGCTGGCGCCACATCGTCGGTCCGGGCCTGGGGCGCGGTTGTCGTCATCGCTTGCGCAGCACCATCGCGAGATTCCAGAGCACCACTTCTCGAAGGGCCGGAACCCGGATCAGCCAGCACGCCCACCAGGGATGATACCGAGGGAAGGCGGCCACCAGCTCGGCGTCCGGACGGCTGCGCGCCCAGGCCAGCGCCTGGCTGACCCGATGGTCGAACAGCGACTCCCCGAACGCGTTCTTCGGCTGGTGGCCGGTCCTGCGGACGTAGCGCCGCCGGGCGTAGCCGCCGCCGAGATAGTGCCAGGGCGCCGTCTCATGCCCGCCCCAGGGCGAGAGCCACGGTGTGAAGGACAGGAACACCGTGCCACCCGGCTTGGTGACCCGCAGCAGCTCATCGGCCATCACCCACGGCCGCCGGAGGTGCTCGGCCACGTTCGAGCAGTAGGCCACGTCCACCGACTGCGAGCGGATCGGCAGCGCCTCGCCGGAGCCGCACAGCGCGACGATCTCCGCGGGCAGATCGGTGGCGATGTCGAGCTCGACCCCGATATAGCTGGCCCCGGCCTGCTGGAAGGCGCGCCCGAAGTACCCCGGTCCGCCGCCGACATCGAGCACCCGGGCTCCGGGCAGCGAGACCCAGTCGGCCAGCTGCCGCACCGCGTCGGCCGCGAGGGCGGAGTAGAAGTCAGCCGGCCGGGTCTGCTCGACCAGGAACAGCCGGAACAGCCGGATCGAGCGGCGCAGGGTCGCTGCTCGGCGAGGGCTGCTGGAACGCACCGGCGAACCGTACCCGTCCACCCTGAGGGCGGACGAACCCGAGGCGACAGCGGACGAACCCGAGGTGACAGCGCCGAGCCCGCGCCGCAAGGAAGATGCGGCGCGGGCTCGGTGCCCTCAGCTATGCGGTGGGACTGGAGCTACTTGGACAGTGCCGCGTAGGCGTCCAGCCGGCCGCCGGTCGTGGTGACGCCGGCCATCGAGGCGGTCGGAACGGCGCTGCTGAGCAGGGCGTTCTTGATCGCCGCGACCGTCGCCCCCGGGTGGGTCGAGGCATAGAGCGCGGCTGCTCCGGTGACGTGCGGCGTGGCCATCGAGGTGCCGCTCAGGGATGAGTAGCTGTTGTAGGCGGTGGTGGACCAGACCGCCGAGCCCGGCGCGCCGATGTCAACGCTGGTCGGGCCGTAGTTGGAGTAGCTGGCCCGGGCGCCGGTCTTGGTGATGGCTGCTACCGAGACCACATTGGCGTGCGAGTAGGAGGACGGGTAGCTGGGGGTGGTGTCGTTGTTGTCCCCGACCTGGTCGGTGCCGCCGTTGCCGGCCGCGGCGATGAACAGGATGTTGGCGCTGTTGGCCCGCCCGATCGCGTCGCCGAGCGCCTGGGAGTACCCGCCGCCGCCCCAGGAGTTGTTGGTCGCGACGATGTTGACCCCACGCGCCTTCAGGCCGTTGAAGTAGTCGATCGCCTTGATCGCGTTGGCGGTGGTGCCACCGCCCGCGCCCAGGAACTTGCCGCTGATCAACCGGACGTTCCAGTTGACCCCGGCCACGCCGGCGCCATTGTTGGCCTTGGCGCCGATGGTGCCCGAGACATGGGTGCCGTGGTCGTCGGTGACACCGAGCGTCGTGCCGTCATAGACGGAGTTGTTGTTGCCGTCGAAATCCCAGCCGTAGACGTCATCGACGTAGCCGTTGCCGTCGTCATCGGCGCCGTTGGCGGTCTCCAGCGGGTTGCCGACCTGACCGGCGAGATCAGGGTGGTTGTACTGGATGCCCTCGTCGATGATGCCGACGTACACGCTCGAGGAGCCGGTGTTGCCCGCGGCCCAGGCAGCCGCGGCATTGCTGCCGTAGGCATTGGCCGGAGTCGTGCCGGGGCCGTACATGCCCCACAGGCTGCCATCGGTGTAATAGGGATCGGTGCTGGTGGCGGCGTGGGTGTAGATCCAGTTCGGCTCGGCGTAGGCCACCGACGGGTCGGCCTTCAACGCCTGAATGGCGCGGGACCGGTCGGAGCCGGACGGCAACCGCAGCAATTCGACCTCGCCGCGGGAACCGGCGCCGGGGACCACGCGCTCGGCCAGCCGGGCCGCTGCCCGGTCACGGGCCCGGGCCCGGTCGGTCGTGGCAGCGCCACTGACATAGCCGACCAGCACCTCATTGGCGACCGCGGACGGCCCCGCGGAGGCGGCCCGGGGAGCGGGCGCGGCCGACGCCGACGACATGGCCACGGCTGGAATGCTCAAAGCAACAGCGCACACTGCCACCGTTGCGACACGGAATAAAGGCGGACGCATCAGATCTCCTTTGTATAACAATCAGATATCGCAATCTTAATACGGGGCGCAAGAATTTGCACCCATCAATTAAAAATTGACCTATTCCGCTGACCTCACTCACACATAGGCGAATTCGCCGTTATAAAACCTTTATATGTGCTGGAATTACTCCGCACCTGTCGGGGAGCCGCTGGGGTACGCCGCGCGGAGGGCGAGGGCGCCGTGACCGGCCGGGAGTTGGGCTACCCTCCAGTAACTGTTCAACGCGGTCAGGGAGCAATGGATCAGTCGACGACGCCCGGACGCATCACCTTTCTGGTGTGGCGCGACACCGCCCACCCCGACGGCGGTGGCTCCGAGGTGTACGTCGAGCACATGGCCCGCTGGCTGGCCGACCGCGGCCACCAGGTCACCATCTGCTGCGCCGCGCACGCCAACGCCCCCGCCGACGAGGTGCGCGACGGTGTCCGGTTCCGCCGCCGCGGTGGCCGGCTCAGCGTCTACCCCCACGGGCTGGCCTACCTGCTGAGCCCCGCCGGCCGGCGCGCCGACGTCGTCGTCGACGTCCACAACGGCATCCCGTTCGCCGCTCCGCTGGTCCGGCGCCGGCGGCTGCACGTGCTGGTGCACCACGTGCACCGCGAGCAGTGGCAGATCATCTATCCCGGCGTCCGGGGCCGCATCGGCTGGTGGGTGGAGTCCTGGCTGGCGCCCCGGCTGTACCGGCGCAACCCCTACATCACCGTGTCGCAGTCCAGCAAGCGCGACCTGGCCGGACTGGGCATCGCCCCGGACCGGATCTCGGTGGTCTGCAACGGAATCGACGTGCCGCACCCGTCCCGGCTGCTGCCGCGCTCGCCGACCCCCCGGATCTGCGTGCTCGGCCGGCTGGTGCCGCACAAGCAGTTCGAGGATGCGCTGCGGCTGATGGCTCGGCTACGAGCGAGCATGCCCGAGCTGCGGCTGGACGTGATCGGCTCGGGCTGGTGGTCAACAGAGTTGGTCGCCGCGGCCGAGGCGCTCGGGGTCAGCGACCTGGTCACCTTCCACGGCCATGTCAGCGACGCCGAGCGCGACGCCCTGCTCGATGCCAGCTGGCTGATGCTGGCGCCCTCGATCAAGGAGGGCTGGGGCATCGCCATCATGGAGGCCGCCGCCCGGTCGGTGCCGGCGCTTGCCTACTCCTTCGCCGGCGGGGTGACCGAGTCGATCGTCGACGGCGAGACCGGCGTCCTGGTGGCCGACCTGGACGAGCTGGTCAATCAGTGCCGGGTGCTGCTGACCGACACCGAGGCGCGGCTGGCGATGGGGAAGAAGGCCCGCAACCGGGCCCAGAGCTTCGGATGGCAGCGTTCAGCGGAGGCTTTCGAGCACCTGCTGATGGAGCGGCGGGATCAGCGGTTGCCGTAGGGGATGACCTCGACGGTCTCCGCCGGGTTCTTGTCCGGAGCAGCGGTCGACGCGGACACCACACCCCACACGGCGGTTGCGGCCAGCGCCGCGCCGATGACGCCGGCGACCGCGGTCGAGATGAGCTTGCCCACTAGGAACCCTCCGAGCTCGATGTTACCGGCGAGTGTAGCAACCTCGGCCGGACGGACCGGACCATCCCGGCAGTCGCCACGGCGGCTGCTGCCAGGATCAGCCCGGCGACCAGCAGGTCGGTTGTCATCACCAGCCAGCGCCGGCCGGCCGGGTTCGCGGCGGCCTGGACCAGCCCCGGAACCCGGTACAGCTCCACCGCGCCGCCGGTCAGCACCGGCTGCAGACCGGACAGGTCAGGTCCCGCCGGCCCGGGCGTGTCGGCCTCCCGCAGCACCCAGCCGATCCCCTGGGCTGCCAGCGCCGGTCCCAGCGCCGCCGGGGCCGGCTGGGAGCCCAGCAGCGCGGCCACCCGCCGGGCGGCCGGGTCCTCGCCGCTGAGCACGGCGCCCGACACCGCCAACCGGTCATCGACCACCGTCTCGGCCGGCAGCCAGCGCGGCGCCGGGTCCAGCACGGTACGTCCCGGCGCCCAGCCGAAGCTGCGGTAGGAGCCGAACGGCAGCACCAGCACCGCCGAGGACGACCCACGCACCTGCTGGGCGGCCTGCCGCCATTCGGACGGGTAGCGGACCGGGGTCAGCGGCGCCTTGAGGGTGGCCGGGGCGTCGGGCAGCAGCACCAGCGGCAGCGCCAGCGCCGCCAGCACCACCGGCCAGCCCGGCAGCCGGTCCGCCAGCCGGCCGGTGAGCCGCTGCACCGCGGCGCCGGCGCTCAACACCGCCAGCAGGACGAACGGCATCAGCCACTTCTGCCCGTCCCGCAGCAGCCCGGCGCCCGGCAGCTCCCGCACCGCCCACCGCAGGCCCGCGGCCAGCCCGGGCACGGTCCCGGCCATCGCCAGCACCAGCCCGGTGACGGCCACCAGCACCAGCCGCCGGGTCAGCCGGCGTCCCAGCCGTGCGTACAGGCCCGGCAGGCTGGCCAGCAGGGCGGCCAGCACGGCGGCCGTGCCCAGGTAGCCGAGCAGGCCGGCCCGGCTGGCCGGGGTGACGTCTGCGTTCCAGATGCCGCCCAGCCCCAGCAGGCTCATCCAGGCGCCACCCGGGCGCTCGGAGCGGGCCGCGAACGCCGCCACCCCGCGCGGATCGCTGGTGGCGCCGGCCGCCGAGGTGAGCGCGGGCACCAGCCAGGGAAGTTGCACCAGCACCGCGGCCGCCAGCACCGGCGCCAGCCGGCTGAGCTGGCGGGAGGCGGCCACCGCGACCGCGACGCCGGCTCCGATCAGCGCGCCGGTCGGGGTGATCGCGCAGCACGCCAGCCAGCACAGCAGGGCCGCCGTCGGCCGGAGCCAGCCGCTCCTACCCGGCCGGTCGGCGGGCTGGTCGCTGAACCGGGCGGCCGCCCGCACCAGCCAGGGCAGCGCCCCGTACGCCCACAGCAACGCCCACTGCCCCAGCGCCAGCCGCTCGACGACGAACGGGTTCCAGACCGCGAAGCCGGCCACCGCGACCGCCGCGGGCAGCGAGTTCGGCCGCAGCAGCCGGGTGCACCCCCAGCCGGCCAGCAGCAACGGCGCCAGCAGCGCGATCCGGCCCAGCACCGCGCCGTCGAGCACCCGGCTGGCCACGGCGACCAGGGCATCCAGCGGCACCGCCCGGGGCGCGCCCGTCCCCAGCCCGAGGGATTGCGGGGTGAGCGGCTGGCGCGGGGTGAACACCATGTCGTGTCCCAGGCCGTAGCCGGCCAGCCGCTGCGGCCACAGCAGCACGATGGCCAGCACCAGCACCCAGCAGTCGGCCAGCAGCGCCGATCGGGTTGGCAGGCGCACGCCGCTCCTCTCCCCGGCCGGTCGGGGTCGTTAGGCTCGAACCCGGCGGACGCCGTGCGGTTGCGGGCCGAGCCAGACTGTAACCGGTAGCTGTCGAGAAGGGCTGGTGAGCGTGGCCAAGCGGGCCCTGCCGTCACGGGCACAGCTGTCACGGGCACAGCGCCTGGGTCGGGCTCCGGCCGCCGATCCCAGCCCGTCACCTCCGGATCTGCAGGAGCCGCACACATCCCA
>NZ_DASVSG010000167.1:0-9609 GCF_036388195.1 Jatrophihabitans sp.
CCACCGCGATCAACGCCAGCCCGGTCTTCGGTGGCGGCCCGCCGCCGTTCTCGGTGACCGTCAGCGGCCAGCATCCGGAGACGTCCAGCGGCGGCTCGGACTGCGAGCTGAGCCTGTACCTGTTCCACGTCGGCCCGGACAAGTTCCTGGCGAACTCGTTCTGGACCCAGGCCGCCCAGTCCGGCGGCCCCACCGGCAAGCAACCGGTCGCCTTCGAGCCGCTGTGCCTGGACCTGTGGTACATGCTCTCGGCCCAGTCGCAGTCGAGCTACGTGCAGGAACAGCAGGTGCTCGGCATCGCCATGCAGGCCTTCCACGAGCACGCCACGGTCAAGCTGCCGACCCCGACCCCGCTGCCGAACCCGGTGACCCCGAGCGAGGCGACGCTGACGCTGGAGAACCCGACGTTCGACGAGCTCAGCCGGCTCTGGCAGGCGCTGGGGCTGCCGCTGCGCACCACCGCCCAGTACCGGGTCACGGTGGTCTTCCTGACCCCGCCGGAGCTGCCGCCGCCGGCGCCCCCGGTGACCTCGGTGAACCTGGTCGCAGCGCCCTCGGACCCGGCCGCCGACGCCAGCCTGCCCCGGCTGTTCTCGACCCGCCGCACCGTCAACTACGTGGCGCCCGGCCCGGCCAGCCGGGTCGTCTCGCAGAGCCCGGCGACCACCGCCCCGGCGCCGAACGGGGTCGACGGGCAGGTCGTCGAGCTGGACGGGCTGATGCTCGCCGACACCGACCACGTCCTGCTGGTGTCCTACGACCCGGCCGGGGTCGCCACCGAGACCGACGTGACCGCCAGCTGGAAGGTGGCGCTGACCACGCCGTACCCGTCCCCGCCCGCGCACGGGGTGCCGTTCCTGCTCCGGCCGCCGGCCGGAACCGCCACGCCGGCCGGATGGTACGAGCTGGTGGTCACCCGGCCGTCGCTGCCGGGATGGCGCTCGAACCCGGTGCCGATCAGCGTGGCGCCCTGGATCGACCCGGCCGGCGGGCCGCTGCTGGCCGCCTCCGGCGCCGGCATCTACACCCTCGAGGCACGCAACGTCGCCGGCGCCGGAGCGATGCTGCGGCTCGGCACGGTGGAGCTGACCCGGATCGCCGCCGGCGCCACCCCGGACCCCGGCGAGTGGCAGTGCAGCGGGGGGTCGCAGATCACGTTCGCAGCACCCGCCGCAACGCCGGCGGGCACGTACCAGATCGGTCTGCGGGTCGCCGACGTCGAGGCCGACCCGGCGCTGTGGGCGGTGGTCTGAGATGCACCTGTCCGACGACCTGCCCTGGGACGCCGCGGTGCGCGCGCTGGCCGGCGCCCACGTGACGGCGCTGCGGGAGCGGTGGGCCGCGCGCGGGCAGGACGGCTCGACGCACCAGGCGATCGACGAGATCGTGGCCGCCGACCAGCCGGCCTGGCCACCGGCGCTCGACCGGGCAGCCGCGGCGGCCCGCGCGGCGATCGTGGCCGACGCCCGGTGGCGGCGCCTGATCACCTCGCTGGGGCTGACCGGGCGCGAGACCGAGTGGCTGGCGCTGCTGGCGGCCTGCGAGCTGATGCCCCGGCTCCACCAGGTGCTCGGCTACCTCGAGGACGCGCCCACCCCGGCGCTGCCCACCCCGGCGACGGCGGCGCTGCTGTGGAACTGGCCGTCCGGCTACCAGCCGGGGCCCGCGTCCGCGCTGGCCCGCTGGCAGCTCGCGGCGCCGGTCGAGGACTCCTGGCACAGCATCACGCCGTGGACGGTGGACGCCGACATCGCCGGTTACCTCGCCGGAAACCCGGACTGGCTGGCCGGCCGCGCCGATGCCAGGGTTCTCGACGTCACCGGCCTGGACTGCCTGCAACCGGCCCTGCTGGAGGAGATGCGCGACGCTGCGGCCGGTGTCGGCGGCGCAGGCTGCGAGATGGAGCTGGTCGGGGCTGCCGGATCGGGCCGGCGCACCCTGCTGGCCCAGCTCGCCGTCGCGCTCGGGCACACCCCGGCGCTGGTCACCCCCGGGTCCGGGGCTCGCGGCTTGCGGGCCGTCCGGCTGCTCGGCGCGCTGCCGATCTGGGACTGCGACGCCGACGCCCTGGTCGGCGTGGACGCCACCCCGGGGGCGCTGACCCTCGTCGCGCGGCCGGCCCCGGCGCGCAGCACGCCCACCGGCGTGGTGCGGTTGAGCTGGACGATGCCGGCCACCACCGCCGGCCAGCGGCAGCGGCTGTGGGCGGCGCGGACCGACCGGCAGCCGCCGCGGATCATCGAGGACTGGGAGCTCACCCCGGGCGACATCGACGCCGCGGCCGCTGCCGGCGCCACGGCCGCGCGGGTGGTCCGCAACCGGCTGCGGGCCGGGGCGCTGGAGACGATGTCGCCGCTCGCGCTGCCCTACGGCTGGGACGACCTGGTGGTCGGCGAGCAGGTCCAGGCGGCCCTGCGGCGGCTGCGCAACCAGGTGCTGCTGCGACAGGAGGTGCTGGACGGCTGGGAGTTCCGGCGGCTGTGCCCGACGACGGCGGGCGTGACCGCGCTGTTCGCCGGCCCCAGCGGAACCGGCAAGACGATGGCCGCCCAGGTGCTGGCCCGCGAGCTGGAGCTGGACCTGTACCGGGTGGACCTGGCGACCGTGGTCAGCAAGTACATCGGGGAGACCGAGAAGCAGCTCGCCGCCGTCTTCGACGAGGCCGAGCGGAGCAACGTGCTGATCTTCTTCGACGAGGCCGACGCCCTGTTCGGCCAGCGCACCCGGGTGCAGGACGCGCACGACCGCTACGCCAACATCGAGATCGACTACCTGCTGCAGCGGCTGGACACCTTCCGAGGCGTGGCGGTCCTGGCCACCAACCGCAAGAGCGATCTGGACGCCGCGTTCCTGCGCCGGCTGCGCATCATCGTCGACTTCGTCGCCCCGGCCCGGGACGAACGGCTGCGGCTGTGGCGGCTGGCGCTGCCCGAGCGCACCTCGACCGGCGAGCAGATCACCGGCGTCCTCGATCACGAGTGGCTGGCCGCCCACCTGGAGCTGACCGGCGCCGAGATCAAGTCGATCGCCCTGTCGGCCGCCTTCGACGCGCGTGAGGAAGGCTCGCTGATCTCGGTGGAAACGGTGCTCAATGCCTCCCGGCGCGAGCTGAGCAAGCGCGGCGCCGTCCTGCGTCTGGAGCATCCGGCGGTGGTGGCGCTGTGACCGCCGCCGTGCGCATCGACCGGCTCAGCCTGCGGGCCGGCGCGCTGTCCGAAGCCGAGGCCCGGCGGCTGGCCGAGCTGGTGGGCCTGGCGCTCGGCCGGGCGTCGCTGCCCGCCCTGGCCGGCCCGCCGGGCGCGGTGTCGGTGACCGTGCCAGCGCGGGACGGACGCACCTTGGAGCAACTCGCCGAGTCGGTGGCGCAGGCCATCGAGGCGGCGCTGCGGCTGGACGGGGCGGCGACATGACCTACCTGCGCGGCGCGCTGGTCGAGTTCATGCCGACCGGCCTGATCCCGATCCCGAACATCATCGTCTTCCAGTACAACCCGGAGTCCATGTCGCACGCCTGGACGCAGCCGGAGGCGCCGGCCGCCGGACCGAACCAGACCACCACCAATCCCTTGGCGGTAAAAGGCAATCCGGGAGAGTCGTTCTCCTTCACGCTGTCGCTGGACGCCGCCGACTCGATCGCCGACGGGGTGGCGTCGGCCGCGCTGGCCGAGGTCAGCGGGGTGTACTCCCGGCTGGCCGCGCTGGAGATGCTGCTGTACCCGGCCAGCGCCACCACCGGCGGCCTGCTGGGCTCGGTCACCGCGGCGATCGGCTCGGCCTTCGGCGCCAGCGGCAGCAGCGGCGTCAAGCGGGCCGTTCCGGCGAACACCGTCAACACGGTGCTGTTCGTCTGGGGACCCGGCCGGATCGTCCCGGTCCGGGTCACCGCCCTGAACATCACCGAGCGGCTCTACGACGGCCTGCTCAACCCCACCAAGGCCGAAGTCCAGATCACCCTGCGGGTGTTGACCGACGACGAGCTCAAGCACGACACCGACACCCTTGCCGGGCTTGCCAATGCGGCCAACGCCTACTCCCAGGGCCTGCGCCAGGCGCTGGCCGTCGCCAACCTCATCAATGCCGGGGAGTCCATCCTCGGCATGCTGCCGATCTGAGGCCCGCCGTGTTCTCATCAGACAGCCGCTACGCCCACGCCGGCACCTACCAGGTCACCCTGGCCGACGGCTCGGTGGTGGTCGTCACCCGCATCCCGCAGGCCGCGCCGGGCCGCACGATCGGCTGGTACCGGCGCGGCGAGGGCGAGCGGCTGGACGTGATCGCCTTCCAGTTCCTCAAGGACGCGACGAAGACCTGGACGCTGTGCGATGCCAACGAGGCGATGTCACCGGACGCGCTGGCCGCCCATGACCTGATCGCCATCCCGGAACCGGGGCGGTGACCAGCGGATGTCGACCTATCAGGTGCTCTTCGACGGCACCCCCGCCGAGCAGGAGTTCTACGACATGGTGAGCCGGCTGGAGGTCGAGGAGAACGCCGACCTGCCCGGCGCGATCTCGCTGCAGCTGCCGGTGTCGGCCAAGGACGGCGAGCTGAGCTGGGTGGGTGACGCCCGGATCGCGCCGTACGCCAACATCGCCGTGCTGGCCACACCGGACGGCGGCGAGCAGCAGTGCATCTTCGACGGCTACGTGCTGACCCACAAGGTGCACCTGCCGGCCGGGCCGGCCGGCGCCACGGTCGACGTGTGGGGCCAGGACGCCACCGTCCTGATGGGCCTGACCGAGACCGTCAAGGAGTGGTCGGGCCTGAGCGACACCGACGTCGCCGGCCAGATCTTCACCAGCTACGGCTACTCCCCCGCCGCCGACAACGGCAACGAGGCCTCTCCGGCGCACACCGACGACGAGCACACCCTGATGCAGCGGGCCTCCGACGCCGACTTCCTGCGCCGGCTGGCCCGCCGCACCGGGCGCTGGTTCCGGGTGTTCTGCGCCGACCAGGCCGGCCAGCGGACCGGCTACTTCGCGACCCCGAGCCTGACCGCGCCGGCCGCGGTGACCATCGGCGTGCACGACCCGAAGACCAGCAGCGTGCCGGTGCTGGAGTTCAGCTGGGACGCCACCCGGCCCAGCAGCGTGGCCGCGCGGCAGGCCAGCCTGACCGACGACGACCAGGACGGGGTCAGCGCCGACACCTCCGACTCCGGGCTGCCGCCGCTGGACGCCCAGGGGCTGGCGGCGTTCACCGGCCAGGACCGGACCGTCATCCTCACCGCCGCCGCCGACACCGCCGAACTGCCGGCCCGCGCCGCCGGGCTGCTGCGCGAGGCCGGCTGGTTCGTCCGGTGCGAGGGCACCGCCGACCTCAACGTGCTCAAGCAGGTGCTCCGGGTCGGCGCCGTGGTCGCCGTCGAGGGCTGCGGCTCGCTGCTGTCCGGCTCGTACCTGGTGTGGAGCGTCCGGCACAGCATCACCACCCAGGCGCACGCGATGTCGTTCGTGCTGGTGCGCAACGCGATGGGACCGGCGGCATGAACTCCGACCTGATGTTCGAGCTCGCCGACCGGCTGCAGAACCGGTTCTACGGCAAGTACCGCGGCATCGTGACCGATGTCGACGCCAGCACGCTGCGGATCCGGGCGACGGTGCCGGCGGTGCTGGGCACCACGCCGAGCGGCTGGTGCCAGCCGTGCGTGCCCTATGCCGGACCGAAGGTGGGCTTCTTCTTCCTGCCCGATCCCGGCGCCGCGGTATGGATCGAGTTCGAGGGCGGCGACGTCTCCTACCCCATCTGGACGGGCTGCTTCTGGCGCGACGGCGAGCTGCCGGCCGAGGCGACCCCGACGGTCCGGGGCATCGTCACCGCCGCGCCACACCAGCTGCTCTTCGACGACGACGCCGACGAGGTGAGCCTCGGTGACTCCAACGGCGGCGCCGTCGTGCTGGACAGCAGCGGGGTGACCGCCAGCCGGGGGCAGAAGACGGTCGCGGTCAGCGACTCGGGCGTGGCCCTCAACAACGACGCGTTCAAGGTCAGCTGATGGGCAACTACCTGACGACGTCCTCGACGCTGCAGTGCCCGCACGGCGGCATGGTCAGCGCGGTCGCGGCCAACACCAAGGTGAGCCTGGGCGGCTCGCCGATCGTGCTGTCCAGCGACACCTTCACCATCGGCGGCTGTGCCTTCAACGTGGCCGGCGCGCCGCATCCGTGCCTGCAGGTGCAGTGGATCGTCACCGCGCTGATGGCCACCGCCGACGGGTCACAGCCGCTGACCACCGACAGCGTCGGGCTCTGCAAGGCGGCCGACGGCGCCCCGCAGGGGCCCGTGATGATCGCCTCGACCCAGCCGAAGGTGAGTGGGCTGTGACGATCCGGCACGACATCCGCCATGACTACGCCTATCCGCTGCGCATCGACGCCGGCGCCCGCCAGCTGGCCCGCGCCAACTATCCCGAGCACGTCAACCAGCTGCTGCGGCAACTGCTGCTCACCAGCCCCGGCGAGCGGGTCTGCCTGCCGGAGTTCGGCTGCGGGCTGCGCCGGCTGGTGTTCGCGCCGCAGTCCGATGCCCTGACCGCCACCGTCCGGATCCAGGTCCAGCAGTCGATCAACCGCTGGCTGGGCGATCAGGTGCGGCTCACCGACGTGCAGGTGCTGTCCGGGGCGAACCCGGCCAACGGCCTGGACGAGGGCAGCCTGCTGATCACCGTCTCCTACACCCTGGTCGACACCCAGACCCCGGCCACCCTCTCGGTCAAGGTGAGTTGAGATGCCCGACCGCCTCGCCGACCTGATCGCGTCCGCAACGCTGAACGGCATCGACTTCGTCGAGATCACCGGCGCCGACCAGACCTCGCTGCGGGTGCACTTCCTCAACACCGTCGCGGTGGCCGCCACGCTGGCCGGGACGAATCCGGTCACCATCACCGGCGGCGAGTCGATACCGGCCGTTCCGGTCGAGCCGCTCGCCGCCTCCGACTGGGGGGTCGACGACGCCGGCCGGCCGATGCTGGAGCTGCGCACGCCGTTCCCGGGCGACTTCTCCCGCTACCAGCTGCGCATCGAGAGCGCCGCTCTGGATTCGTTCTATTCCTCGGCGCGGTTCTCGTTCAAGGCCGGCTGCCCCTCGGATCTGGACTGCGCGCCACCCGAGCGGTGCGACGAGCCGCCCGGTGGCGTGCCCGTCATCGACTACCTGGCCAAGGACTACACCAGCCTGCGGGGCGCGCTGCTGGACTACTCCGCCAGCGCCTACCCGCAGTGGGTCGAGCGTGACGAGCCCGACCTGGGCATGATGCTGCTGGAGCTGCTGAGCGCCGTGGGCGATGACCTCAGCTACCTGCAGGACCGGATCTCCCATGAGCGCACCCTGGCGACGGCGACCCAGCGCAACTCGGTGGTCCGGCACGCCAGGCTGGTGGACTACGAGCCCCGGCCGGCGACCTCGGCCCAGGCGCTGGTGCAGATCGACGTCAGCTCGGCGACCCTGCCGGCCGGCCTGACCGTCCAGGCGCCCCAGCCCGACGGCGGCGCGCTGAGCTTCGAGCTCGGCCCGGGGCTGCTCGATCCCGAGACCGGCGGGCTGGCCGCCGGCCCGCTCGGCGTCGACCCGCGGTGGAACCGGTGGGACCACACCGCCTTGCCCGCCGTCGCGCGGATCGTGCCGTACTGGTGGGACGACTCGCAGAGCTGCCTGCCGGCCGGCGCGTGCGAGCTGTGGGTCCGCGGGCACGGATTCGGCTTTCCGGTCGGCGACCGGCAACTGGGAACCACCGGCCTGGCCGTGTTGCTGGACACCGAGGCCGCCAGCCCCGCGGACCCACCGACCCGGGCCGTGGTGCACCTGACCGGAGCCATCGAGGAGGTCGACCAGCTGTACGGCATCGCGGTGACCCGGCTGAGCTGGGATGCCACCGAGGCGCTGGCCGCCGAGCACGCCCTGGAGCGCACCGTGCTCGCGGGCAACCTGGTCCCGGCCGTCGAGGGCCGCCGGTACGCCGAGACGTTCGTCATCGACCCCGACCCGGATTCCCCGGATGCCGGCAAGGCGGCCGTCACCCGCAGCGGCCCGGACGCCGGCTGCGGTGATCCGGCGCCCATGCACCTGCACACGCTGGCCCAGGGCCTGCTGGCCTGGCTGGCCGACACCGACGGCACCACCCGTCCCGAACTGTGCCTGATCCAGCGGCCGGCCGACCCCGGCGACCTGCCGCGGACCTGGCGGTGGCGGCGCTCGCTGCTGGACGCCGGCGTCTTCGAACCGGCCTACACCGTCGACCCGATTGTGTACCGCGACATCCGGGTGGACCGCAGCAGCGGGCTGCCGGGGTTCGAGTACGACGGCGACGGCGGGAACTCGGTGCGCTTCGGCGACGGCGCGTTCGGCGAGCGGCCACCGACGGGCGCTGCCTTCGAGCTGACCTACCGGGTGACCGCGGGCCAGGCCGGAAACGTCGCGGCCGACTCGATCACCGTCATCCCGGACGCCCTCAGCGGCGTGATCCTGTCCGCTGCCAACCCGTTCGTGGCGACCGGCGGGGCGGATGAGGAGACCCTGGAGCACGTCCGGGCCACCGCGCCGCAGGCATTCCGGGCGCGGCAGTTCCGGGCGGTCCGCGCCGAGGACTACGAGCACACCGCCGAAGAGCTGGACTGGGTGTTGGACGCAGGCGCCTCGATGCGCTGGACCGGCAGCTGGCTGAGCGTCTTCGCCACCGGGCAGCCGCGGGCCGGCGGGCAGCCGACGGTGCGCGAGCACGGTGCGCTGATCCAGCTGCTCGGCCGGCGCCGGATCGCCGGTTACGAGGTCTACACCCCCGCTCCCCGGTACGTCGGGCTGGATCTGATCGTCGTGGTGTGCGCGCACGCCTGGGCGCTGCGCGGCGAGGTCGAGGCCGGTGTGCTGGGCGAGCTCGGCGTCGGGGTGCTGTGCGACGGCAGGCGGGGATTCTTCGCGCCCGGCCAGCTGCGCTTCGGCGCGGGGCTGGAGCGCAGCGAACTCGAGGCGGCGATCCAGCGAGCCGTCGGCGTGGAGGGCGTGGTGAGCATCAGCTACCGCAGACGCGGGTATGTCCCGGACTTCGTGCCGATGCCGGAGGTGGTGGCCGTGGGCCGCGAGGAGATCATCCGGGTCGACAACAACCCCAGCCTGCCCGACTACGGCTCGGTCCGCGTACTCGTCCAGGGTGGCAAATGAGCTGCCAGTGCGGGTGCGGCGGCGGCTGCGGCGAGCTGCCCACCCGGTACCCGATCAGCAACCCGAGCGGGCTGACCCAGCTGGCCTACCGGGCCGGCACGTTCGCCACCTTCCGCAGGGCGCTGCTGCAGCACCTGGACGGCGAGACCGAGCTCGACGCCTGGAAGCCCACCGCCCACGGCGATCTAGGCCTGCAGGTGCTGGACTGGTGGGCCTACGTCGCCGACATCCTCACCTTCTACAACGAGCGGATCGTCAACGAGCACTTCGTCGGCACCGCCCAGCTCGACAGCAGCGTCGCGCACCTGGTCGGCCTGCTCGGCTACCGCCCCCGGCCGGGGATCGGCGCGACCGGCACGCTGGCGGTGGTGGCCTCCGGACCGGGGCCGCTGGTCGTGCCCGCCGCCCTGGCGATCGCGTCCAAGGCCACCCCGGGGCTGGAGTCCCAGACCTT
>NZ_DASVSG010000168.1:0-35743 GCF_036388195.1 Jatrophihabitans sp.
GGGCCCGCCGCGAGCCTGCGAGTGGTGGGGGGCAAAAGAGTCCTTCTTCAGTCCGAGAAGACCTCGATCTGCGCCCCCATCTCCACCAGCCGCTCGTAGAGCTGCTCGTAGCCGCGGGCGATGATGTCGACGTTCCGCAGCACCGAGTGGCCCTTGGCGGCCAGCATCGCCAGCAGGATGCAGACCGCCGGACGCAGCGCCGGCGGGCAGACGATCTCCGCGCCCGACCAGCGCGTCGGCCCGGTGACCAGCACCCGGTGAGGGTCGAGCAGGCGCACGTCGGCGCCCAGGCGGGTGAGGTCGGAGAGGTGGATCGCCCGGTTGTCGTAGACCCAGTCGTGGATCATCGTCGACCCCTCGGCCTGCGCGGCGATGACCGCGAAGAACGGCAGGTTGTCGATGTTCAGGCCCGGGAACGGCATCGGGTGGATCTTGTCCAGCGGCGCGTGCAGGGTCGAGGGCAACACGGTCAGGTCCACCAGCCGGGTGCGCCCGTTGGCCGCCGGGTACTCCGGGCTCTGCTGGTAGCGCAGCCCCATCTCCTGCAGCAGCGACAGCTCGATCTCCATGAACTCGATCGGCACCCGGTTGATGGTGATCTCCGAGGACGTCACGATGGCCGCCGTCACCAGGCTCATCGCCTCGATCGGGTCCTCCGACGGGGAGTAGTCGACATCGCGGCGGATCTCCGGGACGCCGTGCACGGTGAGGGTGGTGGTGCCGATGCCCTCGACCCGGACGCCGAGCTCGGTGAGGAAGAAGCACAGGTCCTGCACCATGTAGTTCGGGCTGGCGTTGCGGATCACCGTGACGCCGACCCGGCGGGCCGCGGCCATCAGCGCGTTCTCGGTCACGGTGTCGCCGCGCTCGGTCAGCACGATGGGACGGACCGGGGTGACCGACGGATCGACGTGGACCCGGTAGGCCCCGGCCGCGGCCTCGACCTCGACGCCGAAGGGCCGCAGCGCGGTCATGTGCGGCTCGACCGTCCGGGTGCCCAGCGCGCAGCCGCCGGCATAGGGCAGCTCGAAGGACTTCTCGAAATGCATCAAGGGCGCCAGGAACATGATGATGCTGCGGGTCCGGCGGGCGGCCTCCAGGTCCATCCCGGCCAGGTCCAGGCGGGCCGGCGGCACGAGCTCCAGGTCGTTGTCGGCATTGAGCCAGCGGGTGCGGACCCCGATGCTGTTGAGCACCTCCAGGATCCGGTTCACCTCCTCGATCCGGGCCACCTTGCGCAGCACGGTGCGGCCCTCGTTGAGCAGGGAGGCGCACAGCAGCCCGACACCGGCGTTCTTACTGGTCTTGACGTCGATGCTGCCGCTGAGCCGGCGACCGCCCACCACCCGCAGGTGCGGCTGCCGGGGACGGCCGAAGGAGACGATCTCCGAATCCAGCGCCTCGCTGATCCGGGTCAGCAGGTCCAGGCTGAGGTTCTGGTTGCCCTGCTCGATCCGGTTGATCGCGCTCTGCGACGTCCCGAGGTTCTCCGCGAGCTGGGCTTGCGTCCAGCCGCGGTTCTTCCGGGAATCCCGGATCAGCGTGCCCACCTGCCGGGCGTAGTCCTTGGCGGCACTGACATCTTCGACCATGCTCGTCACAATATCTCAGATATGAGTTCACATCTGCCGAACAGACGGCGTTTCCCGGCAGAACCCAGGCGGACGCCGGCTCGGCGTCAAGCCGGTGAGATGTTTGGATGGAGACATGAGCGCTGACCCACCTCGCGACCGTGGCGACCGGGACCGCGACGCCCGGGGCCGGCCTCGCAACGCCCGCCCGCGCGACGCGTTGGGCCGGCCCCTCGGCTATGACGCGCAGGGCGCCGAGCCGGTGCTCGACCCACCGGCCGGCACGCCGGCGGACTCGTTGCGGCAGGCACAGCTGCTGCTCGACGCGGGCCGGCCGTTCCAGGCGCACGAGGTGCTCGAGGACGCGTGGAAGGCCGCTCCGGCCGCCGAGCGGGAGCTGTGGCGCGGGCTGGCCCAGCTGGCGGTGGGCCTCACCCATGCCGCCCGGGGCAACCTCGCGGGAGCGGCGGCGCTGATCAGCCGGGGCGCCGGCAACATCTCCGGATACTCCGACCGGCCGCCGCACGGCGTGGACGTCGCCGGCCTGCAGGCGTGGGCAGCGGCGGCGTCCGGAGCGTTGGCAGCGGCGGCGTCCGGAGCGTTGGCAGCGGGCGGCTCGGGTGGAGAAGGCGAGCCGCCGCTCGGACCACCCCGGCTGACGCTCGGCTGACCGTCCCGGCCAGCGCTGCCATCACGTGCTTCGCTTGGCCGCTCGGAAGTCGACCTCGATTCTTGAACACCATGGCTGCCCGGTCGGGGTCCGAGGGGACGACTGCACTATGTGCTCGGATAGCGACCGCCGTGACTCGTCTATGGAAGTCGGACCGCGCCTTGTTGCGGGTTAGCTCCCGATTCGCCGCCGACCTGGGCGGTAGCGCGGAATGTCAACCACCTGCGCCGCCTGGGGAATGTCGAGGACGATATCGCGCACCAGCTGCTTGCGCCATCGGATGATCAGCTCAAGTAGTTGATCCGGTTTGGTCGAGGAGGAAGCGACCAGGGCAGCTGCGAGCTCTTGCCGCCTGGTGTTGGCCCCAGCCTCATTGGCCAGGTTTACAAGCTGGTCAAGGCGTCTGTCGACGGGGAATGGCCAAGACACGGCCGCAGACTTTGTCGCGGTCGTCGCCGCGACAGCGTTTGCGTCCAGTTGCACGCCTTGTTGCTCCGTCATGGCCCTCCCTCCGCATGTCGTAAAGCCAGGGCTCCATATCCAATAGATATAATGAAGGTACATACTAAATATAGATTTAGTGAGGCAGATGGTGAATCAGCTGGCCAGCCTGTTCGAACCCATCGTGGAAGTCCGCGATGTGTTGGAGTCGTTCCTTGCGGACCAGGTGCTGCTAGAGGGCTGGCAGGCAACCCTGGCCAGCGCTTCGCGGCAGTTCGACTCCCTCGGCAGGGACTGGTCGAATAGGCACGTGATCACTCTCGGCCAATCAGTCATGACACTCGTGGCTGGTGGTCTGCATGAGCAGACCGCCTTGGCGCAGGCTGTCTCTGGGGAAGTCGCTCAGCTCCTAGACATGGTCACCGTGCCCGGCCTTCCCCGGCCGCAGGATGTCATGTGGGAGTTCTAGCCAGACCTCATAGTCCTAACCGCTGACAACACAGCAACGCCGTTGGCACCGGCTACCCGGAGGGCCCGAGCCGTCTCGCCGGCAGTAACTCCACTGCTGTAAATGTCGTCAATCACCAGGACACGGAGAGCACGCAGGTTCTCGGAACAGACAAACTGGTTCTCGATCGCCGTGCGCCGGGCAGCGAAGTCGAGGCTCTTCGCCGGTGTGCGGAACTCTTTCAGCGCCGCGCACCGCACGAATCTAATTTGGCGCTGATGAGCCACCGCCGCCGCCAATCTGGCTCCGAAGCTAACAACCTTCGAGTCGTGACCGGGCACAGCGACGATCGCATCGACCTCACGCAGCAAGGGATGCCGCTCAATAACCGCCCTTAGCTGGGCGACCACGGCAAGTCCCATGTCTCTCTGTTTTTGGGCGTCCTTGGACTCCCTGTACCAGTACTTGGCACGATGAACCAGCTGGAAAATCTCGGTATTACTCCAGTCCTGGGAACGCACACCCTCTGCCGGCGACTTGGTCCAGTCGATGGCGATCGCAAAATCCAGGGCACCGCTGGAAGGCAACGTGAGCACCTCCCGGAGCAGGGTCAACAACTCCATGGTTGTAGCCGATGGTGTCAGGCCCTCGCCGGTCAGCACCCGCCTGGCCGGTGATCCCTGCGAGTAGCGGGGATCGTTGAGAATGACTTGCTTGAGCGCCCCCTCGGGACCGTTGATGCGCAGCAGATGACGGCCGGGCGGCGCTGGCGTGATCTCAAACTCTTCGACGCAGCCCCCGCCTCGGTTGCTCAGTAGACGAGGCTGTTGGCGAGAGCTCATTCCGGCCTGCTGTGATCGAGTCGACTGCTATATCGTCTCCTGACTACCGTGGAGCGAGCTGGCGACACGCCGCAGTCGGTTCTTGACTTGATAGAACACATGTTCGAATATGGTCCTGAAGTCGAGGCGTGGGGTCGAGGGGGCGAAGCGTTGGACGTAAGCCCACTTGAGCGGCTCCGGTTCGCGGTAGCAGCTACGCAGCACGGCGGCGGCCTAGCCACCATGACGGCAAAGGTCCGGCGCTACGACCTTGACGCCTTCCAGGCTCTTGTGGACGGCCTCTCGGCAGATCAACTCCTCGCCGTCGAGCAGACCGCCCGGCGGCTTCATGGGGACGGCGTGGTCGCCCTACTGCTTGGCCGGGCCCCCTATCCGAGCAACTTGGCCGCCACTCGCAACGCTCCAGCGGCATTGTTCCTTCGCGGCCCGTTGCAGCTGCTGGAACGCCCTGCCCTTGGTTTGTGCGGGTCGCGACATGCGACGGAGGAGGGTCTGCGCGCTGCACGTGCGTGCGGCGAGGCGGTGGCATCCCACCGGTTCACGGTCGTCTCAGGATATGCGCGCGGCGTCGATGTCGTCGCCCATACCGCAGCGCTGGACGCCGGCGGAGCGACGGTGATGGTTCTTGCCGAAGGCATCGATCACTTCCGGATCCGCAGAGGTGACTTCGCCCGGGCCTGGGACCCGACCCGTGCGGTTGTCGTTTCTCAGTTCGCACCCAGCCAACCGTGGAGCGCTGGAGCCGCGATGGCTCGCAACGCCGTGATTTCAGGACTGAGCCGAGCACTTGTCGTCGTCGAGGCAGGAGACACAGGCGGCACGCTCGCCGCCGGCTTGCATGCGCTAGCTCAAGGGCAGCCCGTCATCGCACTTCAACTATCAGGATTGCCATCCGGAAATGAGCAACTCCAGAGCAAAGGCGCGAGTGTGGTTCGCAGCCGGGCAGAACTGGAAGCGCTGCTTGACGACCTACCGAGCGGAACGACGCAACTCAGTCTCATGTAATGCCGATTCAGTCGCAGCTGGAGCTGGTCGGCCCGCGTCCAAACGGACCTTGAGTCCTACTGCCATCACGGCTCAAAGCGGTGCTCAGAACAGGGTCGGCTCGTCGGGCGGCAGCGCGCCTTCCAACTGCAGCATCCGGCGCTTGGTCGCCACCCCGCCGTTGGCCGAGAAGCCGTGCATCGAGCCGTCGGCGGCCAGCACCCGGTGGCACGGGACGATGATCGGGCACGGGTTGTGTCCCAGCGCCCGGCCGACCGCACGGGCCGCGCCAGGGAGTCCCAGCTCGGTGGCGATCGCTCCGTAGGACAGCGTCGTCCCGGGCCGGATGCCGCGGGTCACCCGGTACACCGAGCGGTGGAACTCCGGCGAGCCGGACAGGTCGAGCTCGATGTCGGCCAGGTCGTCACCGGAGCCGTCGAACAGCGCCACGATCCGCTCCATCACCTCGCGTGCCGGGGCCGGCGGCGGTTGCTCGCTGCTGCCGGGCAGCCGGCGGGCCATCCGGCGGCGGGTCTGGTCGGGGCTCGCCTCGGGCAGGTTCACCTCGACGATCGCGGGGCCGCTCCAGCCCAGCGCGCAGCAGCCCACCGCGGTGGGGAACAGCGCGTATCCGGCAGCAGTCATGATGGCTGCCAGCTTAGGCGCCACCGTCAATCACTTAGGCGCCACCGTCAATCAGGTGGCGCCGCAACAGGCGATCGGGCGGCCGCAACAAGCGATCGGGTGGCCGCAACAAGCCGATCAGGCCAGGTGCCGGTCCCGGGCGATCAGGTGGCTGCCACGGCGGGCGCCGGGGCCGGAGCCGGCCGCGGCCGGGGCACCGCGGCAGCCAGCCCGGCGGCGAGCATCCCGAACAAGGCCGCGACCACCCAGGCGGCCCGGAACTCCGAGAGGCTGCCGGCGCTGACGCGCACCCCCACCAGGCTGACCAGCACCGCCACTCCGACAGCGGCCGCGACCTGCCGGCCGGCGTTGACCACCGCAGAGCCGGTCGCCGAGCGCTGCGGCGGCAGCGAGGTGACGCCGGCGGCGATCAGGGTGCTCAACGCGAGCCCGACGCCGGTGCCGCCGAGCACCATGCTGGGCAGCAGGTCCGCGGCGTAGGAGACGTCGGTGTTGAGGAAGGCCGCCTGCCAGAGCATCCCCGCCGCGAACAGCAGCGATCCGGCGGTCGCCACCGGGGCGGTGCCGTAGCGGTGCACCGCCCGGGCCGAGAGCAGGGTGACCACCGGAACCAGCCCCGGGCCGGGCGCCATCGCCAGGCCGGTGCGTAGCGGCGAGTAATGCCAGACCTCCTGGCACCACAGCACGTTGGACAGCAGCATGATCGAGAACGCGATGCTGAAGACGAAGATCGCCGCGTTCGCCAGTCCGAAGCCGCGCACCGAGAACAGGCTGAGCTCGAACAGCGGCGCCGGGTGCCGCGCACACCGGAGCAGGAACAGCACGGTCGCCACCACTGCCAGCACCAGCAGCCCGATCGTGGCCGCCGAGGCCCAGCCCCATACCGGCGCCTGCACCAGCGCGCCGGTGAGGCTGGCGACCGCGACGATGACCAGCGCCGCGCCCACCAGGTCCGGCAGCGGCTCGCGCTCCCGGACCGGCGGATGGGGCAGCACCCGCAGCCCGGCGATCAGCGACAGCAGCCCGATCGGCAGGTTCACCACGAAGACCCAGCGCCAGCTGTGCAGCACCAGCAACCCGCCGATCAGCGGCCCGGCAGCGGCGGCGAGCGCCCCGACCGCGGACCAGCCCCGGGCCACCGTGGTGCGCTGCTCGGCCGGGAAGACCGTCATCAGCAGCGCCAGCGACGTCGGCAGCTGGGCGGCCGCGCCGACCGACTGCAGCACCCGGGCCGCGATCAGCACCGGCAGGTTCGGCGCCAGCGCGCACAGGCCCGAGCTCACCGTGAACAGCAGCACGCCGCCCAGGAATACCTTGCGATGCCCGATCCGGTCCCCGAGCCGGCCGGCCACCACCAGCAGGGCGGCCAGCCCCACGGCATAGCCGTTGAGCACCCAGGACAGGCTCGACAGCCGCGGCGGGCGCCCGCCGGCGCTGAAGTCGGAGCTGATCGTGGGCAGCGCGACGTTGACGATCCAGAGATCGAGGTTCGTCATGAACACCGCGGCGACCACCACGATCAGGACGAGCCGGCGCCCGGAAGATGCGGAGTTTGATATTCCTACCGTCATGTCCCCGGACGGTAGCGACGGTCAGTTTGATATGCCAACCTTGAAACGTGACCTCTCTCCGTGCTCCCCGGATCGACCCGAACACGCTGCCCGGCCGGCCCTGCTCGGCGGCCGCCGCGCTGGAGATCGTCGGCGATCGCTGGTCGCTGCTGGCGGTGCGGGAGGTGATGTTCGGCAATCGGCGGTTCGGCGAGATCGCCCGCAACACCGGAGCGCCCCGGGACCGGTTGGCCGCCCGGCTGAAGGCGCTGGTCGAGGCCGGCGTGCTCGAACGGCGCCAGTACCAGGACTCTCCTGCCCGCTGGGACTACCACCTGACGCCGGCCGGCGTGGCGCTGGCGCCGGTGCTGGAGGCGCTGCTGCAGTGGGGCGATGAGTGGGCGGTCGACACCCCGCCGATCACGCTGCTGCACCACGACCATCCGTTGCGCGGCGCCTGGATCTGCGCCGAGTGCGGTGAGACGGTGCATCGCCGAGACCTGCGCCGGCGGATGAACGTGCCCGGCTGGGACGTCGCCGGTCCGGTGGCCGACTGACGTTCGCCTGGCGCTGTCACTCCAGCAGGCCGCTCCCAGGGCCGGGGCGCATCATGAGACCCTGATTTGCCGCAGCCATCCTCCCGAGCCGCGAGCCGTCCACCGCCGCCTCGACCAGACCCGCCGCCTCGACCAGACCCGCCGCCTCGATCACCTACCCGCCGCCTCGACAGCTAGGAGACCTGCCATGACCAAGACGCCCGCCGTCCGGTGGCCGGCGCCGCTGGCGGTGCTGTGCCTGATCCTGGCCGGCTGCGACGGGTCGTCCTCGAAATCGGCCTCGCCGGCCACCTCGTCCACCGGTACGAGCGCGAGTTCGAGCGCGACTCCCAGCGCCAGCTCCAGCGCGGGCTCCGCCACGGCCAGCAGCAGCTCCCCCGCGCCAGGGTTCGCCTCGACCTCGGCCGGAACACCGAAGGGCGTGCTGTCCAAGCCGGACTTCCTGATCGAGATGAATGCCCTCTGCGCGTCCTTCGGCACCCGGGTCAAGGCCCTGCCGACGCCCACCGCCGCGACCGACTTCGACGCGATCACCGCCAACCTCACCGCGACCCTGCGGCTGGGGCCGTCCTTCATCTCCCAGGCCGAGGCCCTGGTGAACCGGTCGGCCGAGCGCGCCATCCTGCAGAAGAACTGGCTGTCGGTCGAGAAGGCCGACTTCGCCGCGTTCAAGCCGGTGGCACAGCGGATGATCGTCCACAGCAAGGCGCGCGACGCCGCGAAGGTGCAGGCCGACGCCAATGCGCTGTCGGCCGTGCCCAACCACAGCAGGACACTCGCGGCCTACCTCGCCGGCTTCGGCCTGTCCAGCTGCGCCGAGCTGAAGTCGCTGTAGCGGATCGAGAAGGGGAGGCAGTCATGGCCACCGAATTCCAGGTCAGCATCGACTGCGCGGACCCGTCCCGGCTGGTGCGGTTCTGGTGCGAGGCGCTCGGCTACGTTCCCGAGCCACCACCGGAGGGCTTCACCAGCTGGTACGAATTCCTGCTCGCCATCGGGGTGTCCGAGCACGAGCTGGACGACAACGACCTCTGCGACTCGGTGGTGGACCCGGACGGCCGCGGGCCGCGGATCTGGTTCCAGAAGGTGCCCGAGACCAAGCAGACAAAGAACCGGCTGCACCTGGACCTGGAGATCGGCGGCGGGCGCCAGGTCCCGATCGACGAGCGCCGGCGGCGGATCAAGGCCGAGACCGAGCGGCTGGTCAAGGCCGGCGCCCGGCAGGTGGCCGAGCACCACCAGGACGGCCTGGACCACTACGCGATCACGCTGCAGGACCCGGAGGGCAACGAATTCTGCCTGCATTGACGCGCGGCTCCCGGGGCCTGCTCAAGATCCATCCGGCCCGGCCGATCAGGGAGGTATGCGGGCCAGGCGTCGGGGTAATCGGCTGACCTTTGCAGGCAGGCAGCCTAGGCTCGCGTCCATGAACGACTACGGTGCTGACCTCGTCGCGGGAGAACGCCGCGACGAACTGATCGCCGCTCTCCTGCAGGCCAGGTTGTCACCAGCCGCCGACGGAGTGGTCCGGTTGAACATGGACCTGCCGGACAACTGCCCGCTGATCCGGGCGCTGATGCGGGTCGAGGCCGAGCTGATCCTGATGGACGCCGACGCCATGGCCCACGGTCGCTTCGAGCCCCGGACCGGCGACCAGCGCCGGGCCGACGCCTTCATGGCGCTGGCGCTGCGGGCCGCCGACATCCCCGGCGTCTAGGGCGGCCCGGTCGGTCGGGGCCGTCAGGTCACGGAGGGCTGAGCTCGATTGTCGCGGCGCTCTTGCCCCGCGGTCCGGTCACTTCATAGTGGGCAACGCCGACGGCGCCGGCACGGAAGGTCACCTGGCAGCGGATGACGTACGCGTGAGCCGGCCGGATCTGAAACGCGCGGGGGCAGCGGCCGGCCGTAACGTCCTCGAACCTGACGGCCAGGACCGATATCGGGGCCGCATCCGAGGGCGGGAAGTAGATCAAAGGCACCAGGTAGCTCCGACCCCCCGCCGGCAGGGCGATGGGACCGTTCCCCAGCAGCCCGAAGGATTCCCCGTCCCGAAGCTCTTCGGCGGAGGCCGGCCGCTCGGAGACATCCGCCACCTTGCTTGCCTCCGGGGCGCTGGCGAGCGCCTCGGAGTACTCGACGGAGAATTCGATCCCATCCGACGACGTACCGGTCGGCGTCCGCAGCGTGAGCGTTGCCCTGGCCTTGACGCCTGCCAGCAGGCTTATGCGGCAGTGGATCAGGTAGGCGTAGCCCGGTCGCGCCAGGAAGGGCTGGGCGCAGGTGCCGGAGGCGGCGTCTCGCACCTCGGTCGTCAGGACGGCCGGCGGGTTATCGCTCGGGCCGACCCGGTAGCTCATGGTGAACGAGTAGGTCTTGCCCGGTCGCGGCGCCGGCATGCCGGTGATATCGAACCCATGGAGGCCGGTGTCCTTCAACCGGGGGTCCTTCAACCGGGCGGTGTCCTGGGCTGACAGCGGCCCGACCGAGACCCCAGCGGCCTCGCTCGCTTCCACGGCAGTCGCCACCGCCTCGGAGTACTCACGGGCCGCCTTGTCCCGGTTCGTGCTGACCGACTCCGAGAGCGAGACCGACGGCGCCGGGCTGGCCGGCCCGACCTGGTTCGACCGGCTGTCGCGGCTGTGGTTGATCGCCACGATGGAGCCCGCCGCCAGCAGCGCCGCCGCCGAGGCCGCCAGCACCGGAACCGTCCAGGCCGCCGCCCGGCGAGTCGGCGCGGATCGAGCCGGGTCCGGCGCGGACCGAGCCGGGCCCGGCCGTTCCAGCAGGGTGGCCCGGTCCCACGCCGGCGGGGTGCGGTGGCCGGCGAGCTCGCCGTCCACGGCGGAATTGATCAGGGTCTTGATGTCGGCGTCGTTCACGAGAGCCCTCCCAGAGTGGTGCGCAAGGTGGCCAGGCCCCGGCTGGCGGCGGATCGGACGTGCCCGGCCGACATGCCGGTCGCGTCCGCGATCTCGGAGTCGGTGAGGTCGGCGAGGAAGCGCAGGGTCAGCACCTCGCGCTGCCGGCTGGGCAGGGCCGCCAGCGCCCGGCGGGCCAGCTCCTGGTCAGCTGAGCGCAGCGAGGGCTCATCGGCGGCCGGAGCATGCTCGCCGTCGCGGACCTGTCCCAGCCAGGCGCGGACCGTCCGGCGCCGGCGCAGCGCCGACCGGGCGCCGTTGACGACGCTGGCGCGCAGGTACCGGGTGGCCGCGCCGGTGTCGGCCAGCACCGCAGCCGACCGGTACAGGCCCGCGAAGGCGTCCTGCACCACGTCCTCGGCAGAGCTGACGTCGTCGACCAGCCCCTGCGCCAGCCGGAGCATCGGCCACCACTGGGCCCGGTAGAGCGCGTCGAAGCTACGGTCGTCCACCGGCTCGGGCTCGCGCCGGGCGACGGCCAGCCTGCCCGCGATCGAGTCCATCGACGCCCCACCTTCTCTTCGCGCCACGGTAACTGCAGCTAAGACGCGTGAGGGCACGATTTGTTGCACGGGGGACGAACCCGACGAGAACGGTTCAGGCGTGCTGGGAGAGGTACCCGATCACCAGCGCCACGATCAGCACGGCCAGCACCAGGGTCAGCGGGCTCCACCGGCGTCGCAACGAGGCGGCCGGCACCTTGCGCACCGTGACCGACCGGCTGGATCCCCGCCGGAAGTCCACGTCGTAGCGCGGCGGCTTCAAGAACTTCGAGTGCCGGCGTACCACCCGGCCGGACGCGCCCTTGCGGACCCGGGCCCGTCCCAGCTTGTGCCGACGGCCCCGGCGCACGGCCGCACGCAGCACCACCCGGTCACCGCGGGAGAACCTGCGCATCCGATCCCCCGATCCGCTCGCAGCACGACCCGGATGGACCGGCGCGCTGGTCCTTATATAAGGTATGCCTTACCTAACTTGGAGGGTTGATGAGGTTTCGTTTTCGGCGGCTCGCGACGCTGGCGCCGCTAGCAGCCACGGTACTGGCGATGTCGGCCTGCAGCTCCTCGTCGGACGCCGGCGCCGACAAGAACACGGTGACCGTCTACAACGCCCAGCACGAGTCGCTGACGCAGGCCTGGGCGGATGCCTTCACCAAGGAGTCCGGCATCAAGGTGGTGCTGCGCAACGGCAACGACTTCGAGATCGCCAACCAGCTCAAGCAGGAGGGCAAGGCCAGCCCGGCCGACGTCTTCCTGACCGAGAACTCCCCGGCCATGACCATCGTGGAGAACGCCGGCCTGTTCGCCGACGTGGACAAGGCCACCGTGGCGCAGGTGCCCGAGCAGTACCAGCCCTCGACCGGCAAGTGGGTCGGCATCGCGGCCCGGTCCACGGTGTTCGTCTACAACACCACCAAGCTGACCACGGCGCAGCTGCCCAAGTCGCTGATGGACCTGGCCGACCCGAAGTGGAAGGGCCGGTGGGGCGCCTCGCCGGCCGGCGCGGACTTCCAGGCCATCGTCAGCGCCATGCTCGACCTCAAGGGCCCCCAGGCCACCCAGGCGTGGCTGGACGCGATGAAGACCAACGTCCAGCCCTACAAGGGCAACGGCGCGGTGATGAAGGCGGTCAACGCCGGCCAGATCGACGGTGGCGTCATCTACCACTACTACTGGATCGGCGACCAGGCAAAGACGAAGGAGAACAGCAAGAACACCAAGCTGCACTACTTCGGCAACCAGGACCCGGGCGCCTTCGTCAGCCTCTCCGGCGGCGGGGTGCTGGCCTCGAGCAAGCATGCCGAGGCCGCGCAGAAGTTCCTGAAGTTCGTGACCGGCAAGGCAGGGCAGGAGATCCTGCGGACCGGCACCTCGTTCGAGTACCCGGTCGGCAGCGGTGTCGCGGCCAACGCGGCCCTCAAGCCGCTGACCGAGCTGGGCGCGCCGTCCATCGACGAGGCGAAGCTGAACGGTCCGCAGGTCGTCGAGATGATGACCAAGGCCGGCATTCTGTAACACTGCTCTGATGTCCACCGCCCTGTCCCCGGCCGACGCCCCGTACTCCGGCGCCGGCCAGCGTCCCGGCCTGCCGGCGCAGGGCCCGGAGGCGAGGGTGGGGGGACGGCTTCGCGGCCGGGGCCGCCGGGCTCCGGTGGGGTTGCTGGCCGCCGCGGTCGCCGTCGCGGCGCTGTCGCTGGTGCCGCTGGGCTACATCCTCGTCCAGACCGTCGCCACCGGCTGGGACCAGGCCTACGCGCTGGTCGTGCGCCCCCGGGTCGGGGAGTTGCTGCGGAACACCGCGGCGCTGGTGGCCGTCACCGTCACCGCCAGCGTGCTGCTCGGGGTGGCGGCCGCCTGGCTGGTCGAGCGCACCGACCTGCCGCTGCGCCGGCTGTGGGCGGTGCTGTTCGCGGTGCCGCTGGCGATACCGGCCTTCGTCACCAGCTATGGCTGGGTGTCGCTGTACCCGTCCATCGAGGGCCTGCGCGGGGCGAGCCTGATCACCACGTTCGCGTACTTCCCGTTCGTGTACCTGCCGGTCGCGGCGGTGCTGCGGCGGCTGGATCCGGGGCTGGAGGAATCGGCCCGGTCGCTGGGGCACTCACCCCTCGGGGTGCTGGTCCGGGTCGTGCTGCCCCAACTGCGCACCGCCGTCCTGGGGGGCGCGCTGCTGGTGGGGCTGCACCTGCTGGCCGAGTTCGGGGCGCTGCAGATGATCCGGTACTCCACCTTCACCACCGCGATCATGGAGCAGTACCAGTCCACCTTCAACGGCGCCGCCGCGACCATGCTGGCGGCCGTGCTGGTGAGCCTGTGCCTGCTGCTGATCACCGTGGACGTGCTGCTGCGCGGCCGCAGCCGCTATGCCCGGCTCGGCTCCGGAGCGGCCCGGCCGGCTCCGCGGGTCCGGTTGGGCAAGGCGGCCCCGTTGGCGGTGCTGGCTGCCGCGGCGGTCTGCGGCATCGCGATCGGGGTGCCGTTCGTGAGCGTCGGACGGTGGCTCAAGCTCGGCGGCGCCGGCCTCTGGACCGCGCCGGAGCTGCTGCCGGCGCTGCTCAGCACGCTGACCCTGGGGCTGTACGCCGCGGCCGTCACCACCGCGATCGCGCTGCCGGTGGCCTGGCTGGCGGTGCGCCATCGCGGCTGGGGCTCCACCCTGATGGAACGGTGCACCTACCTGGCCAGCGCGATGCCGGGCATCGTCGTCGCGCTGGCGTTCGTGACCGTGGCGATCCGGTACGCCCGGCCGATCTACCAGAGCACCCTGCTGATCGTGGTCGCCTACGCGCTGCTGTTCCTGCCCCGGGCGATGGTCAGCCTGCGGGCCGGCATCGAGCAGGCCCCGCCCGAGCTGGACGAGGCGGCCAAGGCGCTGGGCAGCTCGCCGCTGCGGCTGTTCGGACGGGTGACGCTGCCGCTGATCGCGCCGGCCGTGGCTGCCGGCGCTGCGCTGGTGTTCATGGCGGTGGTCACCGAGCTGACCGCGACCCTGCTGCTGGCCCCGACCGGCACCCGGACGCTGGCGACCCAGTTCTGGTCGTTCAGCTCGGCCATCGACTACGCCGCGGCGGCGCCGTACGCGCTGCTGATGATCGTGCTGTCCATCCCGGTCTCCTGGTTCCTGCTGGTCCAGTCGCACCGGATGGCCGGCCGGTGAGCGCCCTGACGGTGCGTGGGGTGCACAGCGCCTACGGCCCGGTGCCGGTGCTGCGCGGAATCGACCTCGATATAGCCGACGGCAGCATCACCGCGATCGTCGGGCCGTCCGGGTGCGGCAAGACCACGCTGTTGCGGGTGATCGCCGGTTTCGAGTCCCCGGATCCGGGCTCGGTGTTCATCGACGACCGGCAGGTGTGCGGGGCCGGCGTCTGGGTGCCTCCCCACCGGCGCGGGCTCGGCTACGTCGCCCAGGACGGGGCGCTGTTCCCGCACCTGACCGTCGCGCAGAACATCGGCTTCGGCCTGCCGCGCGCCGAGCGCCGGTCCCGGGCGCGGATCACCGAGCTGCTCGAGCTGGTCAGCCTCGATCCCGACTATGCCGGCCGCCGGCCCGATCAGCTGTCCGGAGGCCAGCAGCAACGGGTGTCGCTGGCCAGGGCGCTGGCGCCGCGGCCGGGGCTGATCCTGCTGGACGAGCCGTTCAGCGCGCTGGACGCGGGGTTGCGGACCAGCACCCGGGCCGCGGTGGCCGAGGTGCTGGCCGGGCAGGGCGTGACCACCCTGCTGGTCACCCACGACCAGTCCGAGGCGCTGTCGTTCGCCGACCAGGTGGGTGTGATGCGGGACGGGCTGCTCACCCAGATCGGCCCGCCCCGCGAGATCTACGAGGCGCCGCTGGACCTGACCACTGCCGCGTTCGTCGGCGAGGCCGTCACCCTTCCCGGGGTGCTGGCGGGATCGGTCGCCGAGTGCGCGCTCGGCAGCGTGCCCGTCCAGGCGGCTCACCCGCCGGCCGGTGGCGCTGCCGGGACGGTGCTGCTGCGGCCGGAGCAGATCGAGCTGACCGAGCCGCCGGCGGGCTCGGACGAGGCGGACCCGGCCGTGGCCGGGGTGGTGGAGGACGTCGACTACTACGGCCACGACACCATGCTGACGATCCGGCTGGACGAACCCGGCTCCAGCGTGATCAGCCTGCGCCACACCGGCGCCGCCGCCCCCGACGCCGGGGCCAAGGTGGGGCTGCGGGTGCGGGGCGCGGGGCGCTGGTTCCCCGGCGACGGCTGAACCTGGCCGCTGGGTCCGGCCCGGCTGAACCTGGCCGCTGGCTACGGACAGCGGTGCGCTACGGACAGCCGCCGGCCGAGCGGTCGATCCGGTCGATGATGCGCTCGGCGCCGGCTGCGAACTGGCGTAACTGGGCCGGGCTGACCGCGTCGATCACCAGCTCGCGGACCTTGGTCACGTGCGCCGGCGCGGCTGCCACCAGCGTCGCGTAGCCCTGCTCGGTGAGGATCGCATTGGTGAACCGGCCGTTGTCCGGATCGGGCTCCCGGCGTACCAGCCCGCGCAGCTCCAGCCGCTTCACCAGGTGCGACAACCGCGACAGCGAGGCATTGGTCAGGTCGGCCAGCTCGCTCATCCGCAGGGTGTGATCCGCCCGCTCCGACAGCATGGCCAGCGCGTGGTACTCCACATAGCTCAGGCACGCGGTGCGCTGCAGGTGGGCCTCCAGCTCCCCCTGCAACTTGGCCATCATCCGGGAGAACGTCCGCCAGGCGGCGAGCTCGTCCGGGCTGAGCCAGCGCGGTTCGGACCCCCGCGTCACGGTCGTCTCAGGTGTGCTGTGAGGCATCCCACCATTCTACGTCTCACTTGACCATTCAAGTGAGGACTTTTACGGTTGAGTTGAATGTTCAAGTGAGTGTTCGCCTCGCTTGCACCGAGCACGCCAACCGAAAGGCAGTCAGATGTCCGAAGTCACCAAGGTCGCCGTCGTCTACTACTCCTCCACCGGCACCGTCTACGAACTCGCCCAGTCCATCGTCGAGGGCGCTGAGAAGGCCGGCGCCGAGGTCCGGCTCCGCAAGGTCGCCGAGCTGGCCCCCGACGAGGCCATCGCCTCCAACGCCGGCTGGGCCGCCCATGCCGCCCAGACGCAGGACGTGCCGGTGGCCACCGCCGAGGACATCCTCTGGGCCGACGCGGTGATCTTCGGCTCGCCGACCCGGTTCGGCAACGTCGCCTCGCAGCTCAAGCAGTTCCTCGACACCCTGGGCGGGTTGTGGGCGCAGGGCCTGCTCGCCGACAAGGTCTACAGCGGGTTCACCGCGACCTCGACGGCGCACGGCGGCCAGGAGTCCACCCTGCTGGCGCTGTACAACACCATTCACCACTTCGGCGGGATCGTGGTCGCCCCCGGCTACACCGACCCGGTGAAGTTCGTCGACGGCAACCCCTACGGCACCAGCCACGTCGCCGGCCAGGGCGACCTGCCGGTCGATGACGCCGCCCGCAACGCCGGCCAGTTCCAGGGCCGCCGGGTGGTCCGGATCGCGAGCGCGGTCAAGAACGGCCTGACCCAGCTCGCCGGCTGAGTCAAGCTCGCTCCTGAGTCGAGCTCCGGCTGATCAGGCCCTCACCGGCTGAGTCAGCCGCGACGCAGCCTGATCCAGCGGTAGCCGAAACCGTTCAGCTCCAGGTGCCCGAGGTTCTTCGCCGGCGGCTCGTACCGGTCGTCGGCGAAGACCTCGTAGGGCTGCTTGCCGGTCCTGCCGATCCCGAGGTCGACGTCGCTCAGGTCCACGGTCACCGCGGAGTCCGCGAGGTTGTGCAGCAGCAGGATCGCGCCCTCGGGGGCGTCGTAGCGGTGCGCGAGCACCGAGCGCGGCAGTGGGCAGTCGATCACGCTCGCCTTTCCCACCCCGATCTCGGGACACTCGCGCAGCACGCTGATCAGCTCCTGGAACCAGCGCAGCAGCGACTGCCGGTCCAGCCGCTGGGACTCGACGTTCACCCGCTTGGCCGAGAAGTCGCCGCGCGTCAGCACCGGACGCAGCAGGTCGGCCGGGGCAGCGGTGGAGAATCCGCCGGACCGGCTGGCGTCCCACTGCATCGGCGTGCGGATCGCCTCCCGGCCGGGCAGCTTCAGGTCCTCGCCCATCCCGATCTCCTCGCCGTAGCGCAGCACCGGCGTGCCCGGCATCGAGAACTGCAGCGAGTAGGCGAGCTGGATCCGCGCGCGGTTGCCGCCCATCATCGAGGCCAGCCGGCGGCGGATGCCCCTGCCGTAGAGGCGCATGTCGGCCTTCGGCGCGAAGGCCGCCATCACGTCGCTGCGCTGCTCGTCGGTCAGCTTGCTGAGGTCGAGCTCGTCGTGGTTTCGCAGGAAGGTGGCCCACTGCGCCATCGCCGCCAGCTTGGGCTGGGCGCCGAGCGCCTCGACCAGCGGCTCGGCCTCACAGCGGGCCAGCGCCAGCCACAGCTTGGCGTTCAGGCCGAAGGCGAACATCAGGTGGGCACGGTCGTTGGGCCCGTCCGGGCTCGCCGCGCAGTACTTCGGAATGTCCTCGGGCTCGACGTTGGCCTCGCACAGCAGCACGGCCTCGCCGTTGCGCCACTGCACGTCCTGGCGCCAGTCGTCGAGGATGCTCCAGTCCTTGGGACCGGGATCCACGCCGGCGCTGATCTGCTCGATCACGAAGGGCGCCGCGTCGATCCGGAAGCCGGAGGCTCCCAGCTGCACCCAGAACCCCATCACCCTCTTGATCTCGGCGCGGACGGCGGGGTTCGCCCAGTTCAGGTCGGGCTGGAAGTCGTAGAAGCGGTGGTAGTACCAGAGCTTGGCCTCGTCGTCCATGGTCCAGGTCTCGGTCTGCTCGCCGGGGAACACGATGCCCTGGCGGCGGTCCGGCGGCTCGTCCTTGCTCCAGACGTACCAATCGCGGTACGGGGAGCTCGGGTCGCTGCGCGCGGACCGGAACCACGGGTGCTGGTCGGAGGTGTGGTTGACCACCAGGTCCAGCAGCAGCCGGATGCCGCGCGAGCGGGCCTGGGTGGCGAGCTCGACGAAGTCGCCGAGGGTGCCCAGCCGCGGGTCGATCCCGTAGTAGTCGGTGACGTCGTAGCCGCCGTCGTGCTGCGGCGAGGGATGGATCGGGTTCAGCCACAGGCAGGTCACGCCGAGGCGGGCCAGGTAGTCCAGCCGGCTGATCAGGCCGGGCAGGTCCCCGCAGCCGTCGCCGTTGGAGTCCTGGTAGGTGTCGACGTCGATGCAGTAGAGAACCGCTTCCTTGTACCAGCGCTCTGACACCGGCAGTCCTCTCCGCGGGTGGGTGGACTGTACCGAACCGGCGCCCACTGCGGCAGCGGCTCGACCCGGGCGATGGCACGATGCCAGCTGTGATGCACCTGCGCCTGATCGTGCCGGCCGAGCAGTCCGCTGCCGTCCTGAGCGCTCTGGATCGCGATTTCCGGGTCACGAACGTGGTGCTGATGGCCGGGGCCGCGGTGCGTCCGAGCGGTGATCTGGTGCTGTGCGACGCGGCCCGGGAGGCGGTCACCGATGTGCTGGCCGGGCTGCGGCAGGCAGGGCTGCTCGTCGACGGCGGGGTGACGCTGTCGGCGATCGAGGCGGCCCCGTCGGCGAACGCGCACGCGGCCGAGGAGGCGGCGCCCGGCTCACCGGAGGACGCCGTGGTGTGGGACGCGGTGCTCGACCAGGCCGATACCCAGGTCGGCGGGTCCTGGTCCTACTACGCCTTCCTGACCATCGCCGTGATCCTGGCCTCGATCGCGGTGGTCACCGACTCGGCCGTCCTGGTGGTCGGGGCGATGGTGGTAGGGCCCGAGTTCGGCGTGGTGACAGCGCTGGCCCTCGGGATAGCGCTGCGCCGGCCCAGGCTGAGCCGCCGGGCCCTGGCGCTGCTGGTCAAGGGCTTCCTGCTCGCGATCGGCATCGCGCTGGCGTGCGCGCTGGCAGCCCGGGCAGTGGGCTGGGTGCACCCGTCCTCGGTCAGCGCCGACCGGCCGCTGACCGGGTTCATCTGGCGTCCGGACCGCTGGTCGGCCGTGGTCGCGGTGATCGCCGGCTGCGCCGGGGTGCTGTCGCAGACCGCCGGCCGCTCGAACGCGCTGGTGGGCGTCTTCATCTCGGTGACCACCGTCCCGGCCGCCGGTGACCTGGCGCTGTCGATGTCGGTCTGGGACTCCCGGCAGATCATGGGGTCACTGACCCAGTTGCTGCTGAACCTGGCCGGCATGACCCTTGCCGGCATCATCACCCTGATCGTGCAGCGCCGGCTCTGGCGCCGGACCGCAGCCGTGGCTGCCACCGGCTGATTTCGAGGCGTCTGGCGGCTTGCTCGTAGTCCTTAGCGCACCAGGCGACGGAGGGCATCCCTGGTCTCGGCATCCGTCGAGTAGATGACTGTCCCGACCATGCCGCGGGTGAACAGAACCTTGTAGACGTTGCGGACGAGGCCGTCGAACTGCTGATCGCTGACGGTCCTTGCGCTCCGGAAGTCAGGGTCCCGGTTCGCGGACCGGTTGCTCACGAACGATCCGTGGCGCCAGAGCAGGTCATCTCCGATGATGACGCCGTTCCAGTCGTATTCAAATCCTTGAGCTGTGTAGACGCACCCGACCTGCCCGATCCCGCCAGGGTCACTGGCCCAGAGCGCGGCTGGCGGCGCAGCGCCGACCCGCCGATCACCTTTGAGATTCCACGGACGTGCCCAGTCGCCAATGGCGACATCGGGCACGAGGGTCCCGTCCGGACGTGGATCGCTCCACGGCCAGCAATAACCGGCCGACATTCGTGCGGTGTAGCCGTCGGCTTCCTTGGTCAGCAGCAGTTGTTCCAGCTCGAGGGGCGAGTCCGCGACGCGCACCTCGAAACGCTCGTTGTTCTGCCACGTGCTGGGACCTTCAGCGCTCAGCCCCAGCAGTCGCTCTACCCACCTGATGTAAGAGGCGCTCCCCCCGCACCGGAACTGTTCAGGAAGTGGGACGTGATGCACCCGCAACCCCTGCGCTTCGGCATAGGCGCGAATGGATTCGACCGCACCCATTTCGCCCGGACGCACGACCTGGTTCTCGTCCAGCAGGAAGACCGGCACTCGCGCCGCGCTCATCAACTCATCCAGTTGCGGCCGGCCGGTGCGGTACTGGGCGGTGGTGTAGCGGTTGACGGAGGTCTCTCGAATGCGGTGCGCCTCGTCCAGGATCAGCACGTCGAGGCCATTGCGCTCGGCGTCCATGAACTGGTTGAAGTACTTGAACATCTTCTGTACGCGTGGCGCCCGGTTCCCGGCAACCTTTCGCAGTGTCTGAGTGAACGAACGCGATCCTGTCGCATGCAGAACGGTTCTACCCTGGCGGGCAAGCTCACCCAGCAAGGAGAGAGCGATAACGCTCTTGCCGCTTCCGGGACCGCCCGAGACGATGATGACCGCCTTGCTGTCGGCCCGCTGAGCCCTGGCCACCTCATGCATGACGAGATCCACAGCGAGTTGCTGATTGCCCTGCAACTTGAACTGCTCACGGTGCTGAACCTCCTCGGCCGCGACCGTGAGGAGTTGGCGTGACGGTGCCACCGCTGACCGGAGGAGCTCATCGGCGTATGCGGCTCCAGGAACCGCGGGGTCCAACCTGCTGCGCAGGAAGTCGTGAAACCTTCCCCGGTCCGCGCCGGTGAACAACTGGCCATGCAGGTCGGGTCGGAAGTCGAACAGCTCGGAAACTGCCTGCGGGTCAACGGCGTTGTGCAGGTAGGCAACGCCCGCCACAGCGTCCTCGTCGCCATGCAGGGTTCGTGCGAAGTCGATGACATGTGTGCAGTAGTTGCGAACCTGCCGGACGGGATGGTTCTTAGGGCCACCCGGCTGGCCGTCCACCTCGACCAGATTCGGGTCGGCTTCCCACCGCCTGGCCGACGACCACTGCTTCAGCTCCACGACCACGTAGGAAGAGCGACCCGTTACGGGATGCACGCCGGCCAGGACGACGTCGGCTCGCTGTGACGTCAACGGCAACTGATACTCGACGATCACCTCGACGTTGCCGAGGCCGGCATCCACCAGATCTTGCGCGAGGACGGGAAGGCTTCTCTGCCAAGACCGCATCTCTGCCGGCGATGCCCGGTGACCTGCTTGATAGAGGATTTGCTCGAACAACCTCTCCACGACGGAGTCCGTAGCGGCAACACGTGCGAACACGTCAGCCGAGTAGCGGAGCGTCAAGGTGGATGTCCCCAGGCAGCACGAATCGAGTCGTGCGGGTGGGGGCGTCCAAGCGCTGGGAAACCGTCTGGCTTCCAGGCACTAGCCCGTCGGGCCGCGGCATTGATGGTAGCCGCCGCCGCGTGGGGTCGCTCGAATATGGCTGGGACGCCGCACGGTAGCCATCCTCCTGCTGGCCGCGCTTGGCCGCGGCAACCGACTGCAGCCGTCGCCGGTTGAATCCTCGGTTCCTCAAGGCTCAATAAAGAATTCGGCGACTACCCCATGCCAGCTTCTGCACCGGATATATTAAATTGTTGTTAACTAATCAAGTGAGGACTGTGGAGTGAATCGTTCAGGTATCAAGGCGTGGGCTGGCCGGCGGTCGCGCCGATTCTGGATACTGAGCGCGCTGGGTGCCTTCGTGCTGCTCGTCGCGGGGCTCCCCGATCAGAAGTCCTCGCCTCAGACGGCGCCTGACAGGTTGCTGTCGCCGGCGACGAGTTCGGCCTCGCCCGCCGTGGCTGCCAGCAGCGCGGCGAGGGCTGAGGCAGCCGCGGCGGCGAGCCGGTCGGCACTCGCGTCCGAGCAGGCTGCGGCCGCGGCTGATGCGTCCCGGGTGGCCGCTGCTTCTCAGTCCGCCGCCTCCAGCGCAGCAGCCGTCGCCTCCCGCTCAGCGGCTGCATCCCGAGCCGCTGCTACAAGCAGCTCGGCCGCCGCGTCACGCTCGGCCCAGGCCTCCAGATCAGCCGTAGCCTCCCGATCGGCCGCAGCATCGCGCTCGGCGGCTGCGTCGCGGTCAGCGGCGGCCTCGCGCTCCGCGGCCGCGTCACGCTCAGCGGCGGCATCGCGCTCGGCAGCCAACCGGGCTCCTTCCTGCGAGCCCGGCTACAGCCCCTGCATCCCGCCCGGTCCGGACGTCGATTGCGCCAGCGGGGAGGGCAACGGGCCTCGCTATGTCGACGGTCCGGTGTATGTGAGTGGCAGCGATCCCTACGACCTGGACCGTGACGGCGACGGGATCGGCTGCGAAAACTAGTCCGGCAGCAGCGGCACGGTCAGCCCGGGATCGACGTTCAGCAGCACCCCGCGGGTGATCGCCGAGCTGCCGTACCGGTCCCGGGCCCGGTCCACCACCGAATCGAGGTTGTGCAGGCCGCGGCGCTCCAACGGCAGCTCCAGCTGCACCGCGTCGGCGTTGTCGAGGTTGGCCAGCGTCACCCCGATCAAGGTGATGCCCTGCTCGCGGATCAGCCCGCCATTGGCCTCCATCAGCCGGCGCAGCGCCACCAGGACGACCGCGGTGTCGTCGGTCGCGGTGGCCAGCGTGTGCGACCAGCTAAGAGGTAACCGCACGCAGCTCGGCGGCCAGCAGCTGGTGCGCCGGCGCAGGAAGGGTCCTGGTCGAGCGCTGCCGCAGCCACGGCAGCGTCTCCTCGTTCTCGTCCCAGCGCGGAACGACGTGGACATGCAGGTGCGCCACGGTCTGCCCGGAGTTCGGCCCGCTGGCATTGAGCACCACCACGCCGGTGGCATCGAGCGCGCTGATCATCGCCCGGCTGATCCGCCGCACCAGCACGGCCACCGCGACGACGTCGCTCTCGTCCGCGTCATGGAGCCCGACGGAGTGCCTGCGGGGCACGACCAGCGTGTGACCGGGCGCGAACTCGTCAGCCGGCAGTGGCGCGAACGCGACCGCGGCAGGTTCCTGGGCCACCCACCGCGCCTCGCCGGTGCTCACCAGCTCGCAGAACACGCAGGACATGAGGCGCATTGTGCGCCAGGTCGCCCGCATCGCACGCGAGGTTATACCGTCCGGCCCGAGGAACCCCGCTAGGACGCCTCCGCCGGCACCGAGGCATAGGCGCGGACCGGAAACGTCCCGAACCCCGCGACGCGGGGCGGGGCGGCGGTGAACCGCGCGCCGGTGGGCGGCAGCTGCTCCAGTCCGGTGAGGTGCTCCACGATCGGGATGCCAGCCGCCAGCAGGATCGAATGGGCCGGCCGGGCGCCGTCGCTGGTGTCGTCGATGTTGACCGAGTCGATCCCGACCAGCCGGGCGCCGTGCGCGACCAGCCAGTCCGCACCCGCCTCGGTGAGGTACGGGGCGTCCTTGGCGTAGTCGGGCATGCCCCAGTGCCGGTCGCCGCCGGTGTGCAGCAGCACCGCACAGCCGCGGACCTCGAGCGCTGCCAGCGCCCTGACGTCGACGGCCCGGCCGGTGCTGCCGGTGGTCCGGACGACCACCGCCGGCAGGTCGGCCAGCGCGGTCAGCGGCAGGCCCGCGAGGTCCACGCCGTCGGCATAGCGGTGGTAGGGGCTGTCCAGGTAGGTGCCGGTGTTGCCGATCATGCTGATCCGGTCCAGCGCGAACTCGGTCCCCGGCGCGTACACCTGCCGGGACGCTTCGTGGGTCAGGTGCGGCGTGATCTGCGGCGCCGGGATGCCCGGATAGGTGACCATGCCATCGCTGATGACGTGGCTCAGCTCGACCCACCGGCGGCCGGCGCCGGCCGGGACGGGGGTGTCGCTCGGGCCGCCGCGGGACTGCGGCGCCGGGTCCTGCGGCGCCGGGTCCTGGGGTGCTGGCATGGGGCAAGCCAATCACGCGAGTTCGACGAGCACCGCACGGACGTCGGCATAGGTGTCCGTAAGCTCCCGTTCGCCCAGCCGGAACCGCTCCAGCAGGATGGCGAGCAGGTGACGGGCCAGGTAGAACGCCGCCCGGAGCCGGTCGTGGGGGCCGTCCGGCAGCGGGCCGTAGCTGTCGAAGAACGCCCGGTGCTCCGCGCCGTGCCGCTGGCGGGCCCGGTGGATCGTCCAGTCCGCCAGCGGGTCGCCCCACCAGCCCCGGTCGCAGTCGACCACGCCGGTGATCCGGGGCTCCGGGGCGTCGGCGTCGATCAGCAGGTTGACCGTCCACAAGTCCCCGTGCAGCAGCCGCGGCCGGCTGATCTCATCGAGCACGTCCCGGTGCCTTGCGGCGGCCTCGGCCAGCCGGCGGGCATCCCCCGCGTCCAGGCCGGCGTCCTGCAGGTCGGCCGCCGCGTCCTCGAAGTACCCGATCAGCGCCTGGCTCCAGGTGTCGTAGCCGGGGCCGGCCACCATGCCGAACCGGTCGCCGGTGACGTCGTGCACGGCGCGGGCGATCCCGCCGAGCTGGCCGAAGAACGACGCCCAGGCCGGCCGCGGGTACCGGCTGAGGCCGTCCGGCGCGGGGACGCCGTCGAGCAGGGTCTGCACCAGGTAGTCGCGGCCGATCACCTGGTGGGTGAAGTCCACCGCTAGGGTGCCCGGCAGCAATTCGGCCAGGCCCGCGAGGAAGGGGACGGTGGCGTGCTCGTTGCGCATCAGCGCGTGCTCGATGCGAAACTGCCGGCCCGGCTCCGGCGCGACCCGCAGGATGACCGGCCGGTGGCCCGCCAGCTCCACCCGGTAGGTGCTGTTGTAGGCGCCCAGCCCGAGCTCGGTGGCCGAGCCGACCCGGACGCCGGCGCCGAACGCGCGACGGCACATCGCCTGGATCTGCCCGGCGGTCACCGACTGCTGGAAGGCGTCGGGCGCGCGCTCGATCGGCCGGAACTCCACCTGTCCTCCTTTCGACGTCGCCGAGCTGGCGCTCGCGAAAAGCCAGCTTCGCCCAGCCGTCCAGCGCGTGGACGCTCAGCACCAGCCGATACCGTGGACCGCTCAGAGCCGGCCCGGACCGGCTCAGCGCGGCTCGGCAGGCGGGTCCCCGGCGCCGCCGATGCTCCGCTGGGCCCAGCCGACGTCGTGCCAGCGGCCGTGCTTGTAGCCGATCCCCCGGTAGGTTCCGACCGGCTCGAAACCCAGCGCCCGGTGCAGGCCCTCGCTTGCCTCGTTGGGCAGCGTCATGGCGGCGACGAGGGTGCGATAGCCCCGCTCCGCGAGCCGGCTGAACAGCGCCTCGTACAGCGCCCGGCCACCGCCGGTACGGCGCCGGCCCCGTTCGAGGTAGACGCTGACCAGGCAGGACCACCGGTAGCCCGGTCGCGCGTTGAACGGGCCGCCGTAGGCGTAGCCGACCACCCGGCCACCGTCCTCGAGCACCAGCCAGGCATGGCTGCGCTGCGCATCGGCGATGCGCTGGGCCATCTCCGCGGGCGTGGGCGGGTCGATTTCGAACGTGACCGCGGTATCGGTGACGTACGGGGCGTAGATCGCCGCGCAGGCCGGCGCATCCGCCGCGCGGACGTCCCTGATGAGAAGCTCGCCGCCGGTCACGGCGGAGCCAGCACGGCACCCGGTCACAGTGCCCGCCAGCGTACCCAACGCCCGGCGGTCAGGCGCCCGGCAGCTGACCCGTCGAGGTCAGCTCCTCGGCGATGTCGCGGAGCTTGCGGTTGGTGTCCTGGCTGGCCCGGACGAGCAGCCGGAACGCCAGATCGTCGGTGATCTTGAATCGCTCCATCAGGATCCCCTGGGCCTGGCCGATCAGCTCCCGGGTGCTGACCGCGGTGCGCAGATCCTCCTTGCTCTGCTCGCTGGACATCGCGACCGCCGCATGCGTGGCGAACAGCAACGCCACATGCTCGGAGTAGTCGTCGAAGGCGTACGGCTGCCTGCTGTGCAGGTTCAACGCCCCCAGCCCGTCGGCTTGGACGAACAGCTGCACCGCCAGCATGCTGCCCACCCCGAGCTCCCGGGCACGCAGGATGAACCTGGGCCAGCGCCGCTCGGTGGTCATGTCCGACAGGCGCACCGTCTGCTCGTGGTAGAGGCTGTCCAGGCACGGTCCTTGCCCGGTGGCGTGCTGCGCGTGATCGACCGCCCGGGCCAGCTCCCCGGTGGCCGCGAGGGTCTTGCCCTCCCCGCTGCGCAGCACCCGGGAGATGCTGGCGTACTCGGTGCCCGGCACCGTGCCGACCGCGGCCTGCACGATCTGCTTCAAGGTGTCCTCCAGGCTCTGCCTGGCATCGAGCGTCCGGGCGAGCTCGCTCAGCCGCTTCGCCAGCTCATCCTTGCCCGCAGCCGCCCCGGTGTTGTCGCTGGACGGCAGGCCGCGGCCGCCCCTGTCGCGCTGCTGCTCATCGCTCATGGCTCGCCTTCCACCCGACCGAGCGTTCGTCCACAAGGTCTGCGTGAAGGCCGCCACGGTTTGGGGCAGCGCCATTCTTACATTAGAACAATGTAAAAGCTACCCTGCGTGCTTGCCTCGAGGCGCCTGGTGAGCACCGGTGACCCGGGCGCGCGCTGCCGCCAGCTGGCCGGGGTCGTTGCAGTCGAAGGCGAACCCCACGTCGATGCCATCGATCCTGGACCGGGGGAAGGTGGCCAGGAACTCGGCGAAACTCACCCCACCGGCCGAACGGTAGCGGCGCAGGACGGCCAGGGCCGGGCCACGGAGGCAGTAGAGGCCGGCGAGGCGAGCCTGCGGATGGGCGAGGCCGCGATCCACCCGCGGCCCGGCTGCGGTGGCCGACCACCAGATGGTGCGCGGACCGATGTCCCAGGGGTCGGTGGTCAGCGCGAGCGTCAGGTCCGTTTCGCCGGCATTGCGGCTTGCGATGGCGAGAAACCGCTCCAGCGCGCCGTCCGCCACGACCAGGTCGCTGTCGCTGACCACCACCTCCGGCGCGTCCCCGGCGGCTCGCAGCACGGTGTTCCCGAACGGCTCCAGCGGCGCCGCTGGCAGCGGCCGTGCCGCTGACCGAGCGTGCTCAGCTAACCGGGCCGTTCGCAGATTTCGAGCAGTACCTGCAAGCCCAATCGGGCAGCCGCCGGGCGATGATCCGGCGGGAGCTGCGCACGATCGACCGCCTCGGCCTCGACGTCAGTGTCGTCGAGCTGGACGAGGCCTTCGCCGCTGGGGCGTGCGACCTCATCTCGGAGCTGAAGGTGCGGCACGGGCTGCCCGAGCCGCCGCGCCTGGTGCAGCTGCGGGTGCAGCACTGGGCCCGTGCGGCTTGCGGAGCGGTGCGTGCGATCCTGGTCCGGGCCGGCGGGCGGCTGGTGGCGGTCGCGCTGACCCAGCAGTGCGGTCGGCGCCATGAGGTGTTCGAGGCAGGCCTGCGGGACGACTTTCCGGACCGGGTGCACGCCTACGCGCTCGCCTGCTTCTACGAGCCGGTCCGGCAGCTGGCCGAGCAGGGCGGCGAGGTGCTGGATCTCGGGGTGGGGACCACCCACGCCAAGGTGCTGCGGGGCGCCACCCTCGAACAGGTGTACGGGTACTCGACAGCCCGCCCACCCGGCTAGCGGTACGGTCGGGTGGCTGGGCAGTCAGCAGGCCTCCTTTCGGGACGCGGCCCTTGCATCGCCGCGGCCGTCCTGACTTCATCTGTGAGGGACCATGAAGCTGACCACCGGACTGCTGGCCGGCGCGGCCGCGGGCGCGGCGGGAACGACCGCGCTCAACGCCACCACCTACCTCGACATGGTGCTACGGGGGCGGCCGGCCAGCAGCACCCCGGAGCAGACGGTCGAGGAGCTGTCGTCCCGCAGCCACCTGAACATCCCCGGGAACGAGGAAACCCGTGCCAACCGGGTCAGCGGCCTGGGCGCGCTGACCGGCATCCTGGCCGGCGTCGGGGTCGGCGTCGCGCTCGGAGCCGCCCGGGCGGCCCGGTTACCGAGCGCCGTGGTGATCCAGCCATTGTTCGCGGGTGATCGCGTACTCGACCTCGCCGTGCTCGGCGCCGGGGATCGGCTCGTCCCAGTCGGCGTGGAAGGTGCGCACATGCCGCAACCCGATCGAGGTCATGGTCGCCCGTGAGGCTTCGTTGACGGCCATCGTCTCGGCGAAGATCCGGTGCAGGTGCAGGTCTTCGAAGCCGTGCCGGAGCAGCTCGCGGGCGCCTTCGCTGGCCAGGCCCCGCCGCCAGTACCGCCGCAGCAGCCGGTAGCCGAGCTCGGCCTGGCCTTCCACCGGCCCCTGGTCGGCACGCTGCGGCGGTTCCAGGATCCACCAGCCGACGAACCGGTCGTTCTCGAAGCCCACCCAGAAGCCGAGACCCGGCACTGGCTTGGCGGCGGCCAGCCGGTTGCGGTGATAACGCTCCACCTCGGCCCGGCTGCGGGGCTTGCCATTGCCCAGATAGCGCATCACCTCCGGGTCGGAGTCCAGCTCGACCTCGTAGTCCAGGTGCTCCTCGGCCAGCGGGATGAGGGTGAGCCGGGAGGTGTGCAGCGTTGCCTGGCTGGTCATCGGCGAGCGATCACCAACGATCCCAGTGCAGGACCTCGTCGAGTGGCTGCCGGGCGGCTGGGCGGAAGTCGGTGCCGGTGTAGTACGCGGTCGGGATCAGGGCGGCCTGGCGGATGCCGGCCGGCAGGCCGAGGATCGCCGCGACCTCGTCCTCGTAGCGCAGGTGCAGAGTGGTCCAGGCGGTGCCGAGCCCACGGGCCCGGGCTGCCAGCATGAAGCTCCAGATGGCGGGATGCAGCGATCCCCAGAGGCCGGCCTGGTTGCCGGCGGGCAGCTCCTCCACCTGCAAGCAGGGCAACACCAGCACCGGCACGTCGGCCATGTGCTCGGCCAGGTAGGCCACGCTGTCTCCCACCCGCTGTTGTATGGGTGCCCTGGCCGGATCGTCGGCGAACAGCTTGCCGGCCGCGCCTTCGGAGGCAAGGTACTGCTCGGTGGAGCGGCGGTAGACCTCGCCGACGGCGCGGCGCTGGCCGGCATCGGTCACCACGATCCAGTGCCAGTGTTGCCGGTTGGAGCCGGAGGGCGCCTGCAGCGCCACTTCCAGGCACTCGCGGATCAGCTGCTTCGGGACCGGGCGGGTGAGGTCCAGCCGCTTGCGCACCGTTCTCGTAGTGGTGAGCAGCTCGTCCGGGTTCAGCGGGATGGTGAAGGCCATGGCTGCATTCTGGCAAAGCCGGGGACTCTACGTGCTCTACCCTCCCTTTTGTACGTGTCCTACCCTCCCTTTTGGCAGGCTCCTCCCCTCCCGTTTGTCGAGACCTATGCCTGTGACCGCAGGCCACTCGCTGAGCTATCGCGCTTGCGTGGGGTGCCCGAAGACAATATGGTGGTCTGTACGTACGAAGTACATACGCTAGGAGAAGGTCATGACAACCGCTGCTCGCCTCAACTTTCGGGTTCGACCGGATACTGAGCACCGGCTCCGGGCCGCAGCCGCGGCGACCGATCAGTCCCTGACCGACTTCGTTATCTCCGCTGCGGTCGCCCGAGCGGATGAGGTGCTCGCCTCACACACCGTTGTCCCGGAGGACTACTTCGACCAGTTGATCGCAGCACTCGATGAACCCGTCACTCCTAACGAACCCTTGCGCGCGGTCGCACGTCGCCCACGCCGCGTGAAGCAGGTCTAGCCGTAGCTACCGTGGACTTCATCTCCGAGCCGCTCAACGACTCTCACGTCCTTACCTCGTTCGACAGCGGCAAGGAGCCGCTGGACCGCTGGCTGCGCATGTCCGCCGGGCGGGGACAGCTTCAAGACACCGGACGTACGTTCGTGTGGCACGCCGGCGATGGCGAGGTAGTCGGCTACTACACGCTCACCGGTCACGCTCTGCACCGCGACAGCTTGTCGAAGAAGCAGGCGCACTCGCTACCTGCCGAGGTGCCGGCCATCCTGCTTGCCAAGCTCGCACTGGATGTCAGCCTGCACGGCCAGGGCTTGGGCAGCGAGCTGTTAGTCGACGCCCTGACCCGGTGCGTGCGAGTTGGCGAGATAGTCGCATCGCGCTTCGTGGTGGTCGATGCGATCGACGAGAGCGCGGCCGGGTTCTACGAGAAATACGGGTTCACCCGGATACCGGCGACTGAACCTGTTCGTTTGTTACGGCGCTTGAGGAGCATCGCCGCTGATCTTCACGCTGGCGAGAATGGCACTGGTCTCCGATTTGGTGAGCAAAAGTCGTTGCGTGACCCCAAAGCTAGGCGCGCCGAGGCCAAGCCGATCTAATGGAGGGGCATGTATTCAAGGCCGTGATGAGCGCCGCGTGCCGACATGGAGCCGCTTTCCTCTCTTGGTCGCCCGCCCGACGGCAGGGTGGCATACCCGTAGTAATACCGTCCGCGCGGCTCCGACGTCAGGGCATCACTTGATGTCATCGTTGACCCCCAAGTCCGGACTCTGATGTTCGAAAGTGTAGGTAAAGTGCTCAAATCAATGCGTCTAAGCAACTTTCGTGGTTTCGAATCGTTCCAGCTAAACTTTGCCCCTCATAACTATCTATTAGGTCCGAATAATGCCGGAAAGTCGACGATCCTAACGGCGCTTCGGCTTGTGGAGACCTTGCTCAGAGTGGCTCATAGTCGAAACTCGGAATTCAGTGTTGCGGACGGCGAAAGGCGAGTACTCGCATATGCTATCAATCTATCGGAATTTCCTGCGCTTGCGGATAGTATCCATTTCGATTTCTATGGGGATCAGGAGACCCGTCTCGAAGTCGTATGGAGTTCAAGCGCTAAATTGACCGCCGTCTGGCCGCCTTTGGACGAGGATAGCGAGCCGTTTTTCTATCTAGAGAATCTTTCCGGGATGCAGCCCAAATCCGTTTCCTTGACTCGATCAGCATTTCCACTCCTAGGAGTTATTCCCGTTCTGACTCCGGTGGAACACACGGAAACGCTGCTCAAGGAGCGATATGTGCGGGCGAGTGTTAATACTCGCTTAGCGAGTCGACACCTTCGCAACAACCTGTACCTGCTGGGCCAAGGCAGCGTTGCCGCGGAATTTTATGCGTATGCCAGCGAATGGACGGAAGAGGTTGAATTTGAGCGTGTGACGACTCGCATCACGGATCAAGGAATCTGTATCGACTTATTCTATAACGAGCCTAAGAGCCGTGTTCCGAAGGAGCTCGTGTGGGCTGGTGATGGGATTCAAATCTGGCTTCAAATCCTGTTCCATCTATTTCGAATCCGAGAGTTGGACACGGTAATCCTCGACGAGCCAGAGGTATACCTGCACCCAGACCTTCAGAGACGACTTGTTCGTATTCTGGAAGGCTCTGGTAAGCAGATAATTATGGCCACACATTCTGCCGAGGTTATCGGAGAAACCAATCCTGCTGACGTGATTTTAATTGATAAACGTCAAAGTCGGGGTGTCCGTGCCAAGACGGTCGAACTTGAACAGCGTATTGGCTCGCTTATCGGTACGCAATTCAATTTGCGTCTCGCAAAAGCCCTCAGGTCTAAGGTTGTAGTCTTCGTAGAGGGCGATGATTTGCAGATTCTGCGCCCATTGTTCGGGCAGCTTGGCCTTACCAAACTGGCACGTGAGTCTGGGGTCTCATTTATAGATCTCGGTGGGTTCTCCATGTGGGAACATCTTGCCGCCTTCGAGTGGTTTGTAAAGGACCTCCTGAAGGGCAGCGTAGAAACTGCAGTGTTGCTTGACCGTGATTACCGGTCCGACCAGCAAGTGGTTGACCTTGAGTCCCGGATGTGCGCTATTGGCCTCGCAGCACACATTTGGCGGCGTAAGGAGATTGAAAGTTATCTAGTGACGGTGCCCCTTGTCACTCGAGCTACCAAGGAACCATTAGACGAGATAGTTGATATCTTTCAGAAGGTCACGGTCCGTCTTGAAACGATAACCTTCTCTCGTCTTGTGGCTGAAGCCATTCAAGAAAAAGGGGGTGGATCGCAGCATCATGCCACAGTAACTGCGCAGGTGAAAAAGGACTTTGACGGTAACTGGTCAAGCCCAGACTACCGATATAAAGTCCTTCCTCCCAAGCAGCTACTGGCCGGCATATGTGACGAGCTTCAGGCGACGGGAAGGAAAGCGGTCAGCATCAGGGCACTAGCTAGGGCGGCTCGTCGCAGAGACCTAGACTCGGAACTAATCTTTGCGCTGGAGCGCATAGAGAACATGCTCTAGTCTGAGCAACCGTCGCCTCCCTATGGTGGAGGGCGCGGTCATATAAGACCATCGGGAGGCGTTTAGTTACGAGGGCATGTCCACGAAGCGGGACAGGTGGCCCTGGAACGCCACCGTCGCCTGCCCGGTGGGCCCGTTGCGGTGCTTGGCGATGATGATGTCCGCCTCGCCGGCCCGCGGTGACTCCCGCTCGTACATGTCCTCCCGGTGCACCAGCAGCACCACGTCGGCGTCCTGCTCGATGGAGCCGGACTCGCGCAGGTCCGACAGCATCGGCTTCTTGTCGGTCCGCTGCTCCGGGCCACGGTTGAGCTGGGACAGCGCCACCACCGGCACCTCCAGCTCCTTGGCGATCAGCTTCATCGCCCGGGAGAACTCCGACACCTCCTGCTGCCGCGACTCCACCCGCTTGCCCGAGGTCATCAACTGCATGTAGTCGATCACGATCAGCTTCAGGTCGTGGCGCTGCTTGAGCCGGCGGGACTTGGCCCGGATCTCCATCATCGTCAGGTTCGGCGAGTCGTCGATGAACAGCGGCGCCTCGGCGAGCTCGGAGGACCGCAGCGCGATCTTGCGCCAGTCCTCATCAGTCATCCGTCCCGACCGGATGTCGTTGAGCTTGACCCGCGCCTCGGCCGAGAACAGCCGCATCATGATGTCCTGCTTGGACATCTCCAGCGAGAAGATCACCGTCGCGGCGTGCTGCTTGATCGCCGCCGACCGGGCGAAGTCCATCGCCAGCGTCGACTTGCCCGAACCCGGCCGCCCGGCCACCACGATCATCTGCCCCGGGTGCAGCCCGTGGGTGATCTCGTCCAGGTGCTCGAACCCGGTCCGGATGCCGGTGCCCACCCCGCCGTTGGAGGTCATCCGGTCCATCTCGTCCAGGGTGCCTTCGAGCAGGTCCTCGATCCGGACGTAGTCCTCGCTGGCGCGCCGCTCGGTGACCTCGTAGATCTCGGCCTGGGCCCGGTCCACCACGTCGTCGACGCTGCCGGTCATCCCCTCGCCGCTGGCCGCTCCATAGCCCATCTGGACGATCCGGGTGCCCGCCTCGACCAGACGGCGCAGGATCGAGCGCTCGGCGACGATCTCGGCGTAGTAGCCGGCGTTGGCAGCCGTCGGCACTCCGGAGATCAAGGTGTGCAGATAGGGGTGGCCGCCGACCCGCCCGATCGAGCCGGTGCGGGTCAGCTCGGCGGCGACGGTGACCGCGTCGGCAGGCTCGCCACGGCCGTACAGGTCCAGGATGCTGTCGTAGATCAGCTGGTGGGCCGGCCGGTAGAAGTCGCTGCCACGCAGCACCTCGACCACGTCGGCGATCGCGTCCTTGGACAGCAGCATGCCGCCCAGCACGGACTGCTCGGCCTCGAGGTCCTGCGGTGGGGTGCGGTCGAACCTTGGACCGGAGGTCTCCGAATCGATCGCGCGCAGCCCTGGGCCTGAAGTCACACCGTAACCAATCGTCTGCTGATCGTCGGGCAGCGGTTCAGCCATGGGCTCTTGGTACTACCGCGGTACGACAGTTTTCGAATTTCTTTCGATTCGGCTCGCCCTGTCACGCGGTCCGCGTCAAGTCCGCGCCGACGTTAGGGCTACCGTCCCGGCGGGGCAATCCCACCTGTGCACACACCTGTGGAGCACGGTGTGGGCAACGCCGCGCGGCATTGTTCACGACCTGGGGACAGAGCTGTGAATAAGTCTGATGACAGCACTGCAGGGCCGGTAAATGCTGGGCTGCGTTGTGCTCACCCTGTGGACGAAAAGTAATTCCGAAGAAGGTGAGCGCTCCAGCAACTGTGAGCGTCCGGTTTACTACTGGGCCGAACCGTGGTCAGTAGGTAACGCTCCGCTCACGACCCGTACCACATATCCACAGGGAACGTAAACTCGAATCCCACGCCTTGGACGACTCGCTCCTGCCGCTCGACAGCCGGGTCAGCGGCAGACGGCTCGTCGAGGTCGTACGCCAGCGAGGCCGAACCGCGCCTACCGCTCGATGAATCTTGGGCAACCGATCAGTGTCGGCAGCATGCGACAGGTCGGCCATGGCGGGCCTATTCCCGCTGGCCGCAGCGCGAGTTGTGACACCCCTCACAGGGGTCTAGGGTGCGAACTGCCGATAGCCCAGCACCGCTGATCCCAGGAGGATTTAATGGACGAGCGACTCAACGACGAGCAGCTCAACGACGACCGGCTGTCCCAGGTGAGGGCCAACCTCAAGGCTGGCAGGCTCGAGCGCGAGGACATCTCGGTTCTCGAGGCCATCGTCGAGCGCACCGAACTCGCGGCGCGCCAGCTTCGGGCAGCCATCGTCGAGTAGCGGCGCCAGGCCCGTTCGTGACCAAGCCGTACCTTCGAACCGAGGTCAACCGGGCCAATCCGTTCCTGGCCCACACCCGGGACGGCAGCTCCAGCGTTATCCTGCTCGACCGCTTCGAGCTGCCGATGGCCGACATACCCTCCTCACTCTGGACGAAGATCGAGGCAAGCCTGGACGTGGGCTTCCTCGGGCCGGTGATCGAGCCGGACGTCATGATCGTCCTGATGAGCGAGCAGTACGCGGCCGCCTCGGAATTCGTGTACGGACATCCGGTGTGGGGGCGTATCCGGTCGGGGGACCGGAACGCCCTGCACGCCTACCTGCTCGAAACCCGGCACTACCTGGCGGCCGCCTCGGCGCGGATGTCGCCGAGCATCGCCCGGCAGATCGGTCTCGGACCGGTCAACCTGCTGCTGTCGCGGCACCTGCTGGAGGAGTGGGATCACGCCAAGTTCTTCGCCGACGCGCTGCAGGCGATCGGCTGCCGCCGGGACCTGCTGCCCGCCGTCCGGCCGCTGCCGGCCACCATGGAATGGCTGCACGCGACCCGGACCCTGGCCTATGGCAGCGGCCTGAACGCGGCGATGTGCTCGGGTTTCATGGAGTACTCCTCCACCGAGGCGGACGCGGTCGCCGGCTGGCACGACATGCTGGTCTCCTCCGGCCTGCTGCTGCCCGAGGCCAACCGCGCGATCCTCAGGCATGTCGACACCGATGTCGCCTTCGGTCACGCCGACAACTGGAAGCACGTCCTCACGGCGCGCGGTCCCCTCGTCCCGGACGAGGCCGCCGGCGCCCTGAACGCCGTCGCGACCCTGGCAGAGGCCATCTACCGCTGGCTGTCCTCGCTGGACCGGGGGCTGTCGGCCTCCATCGTGGCGGGCCTGCAGCTGCTGGAGGAGGACCGGGTCGAGGCCGCCGGCTCCGGCTCCGCCCGGACGAGTGAGGCACAGACCGAGACCGCCGGTCCCCAGGACATCGAGGTGGCGATCTACGACGGGCTGCCGGTGTGGCCGGCGCCGGTGCTCAGCCTGGTCAGCTGGGGCGACGAGGGCCTGACCGACGCCGCCGCCATCATCACCGGGTTGACCTACGCCCTGGGCTCGCTGCCCGCCGACGAGCCGTCCCCGCTGCAGTCGGCGGTGCGGACGAACGCCGCCCGGCTGGTGGGCAGCGGCGCCGTCCAGCGCGACACCGTCCAGGGCCTGGAGGCCGAGGCCACCGGGTGGCTGCGGGCGATCGACGGGCATGAGCTCTGGTCGGCCATGGTGGAGGACTCCTCCGACGAGCTGATCGTCGGCTACGTGCTGG
>NZ_DASVSG010000169.1:0-33260 GCF_036388195.1 Jatrophihabitans sp.
CCGCTCGAGGTCCGACAGCAGCGAGCGGTACCGGTCGGCGAGGGAGTTGGGGTCGCCCTTGCGGCCTCTGCGACCGACATGCTCGGTGACCCCGTTGTCGACGGTGAGGGCGATCAGATCGTTGATGTCGGAGGTCGTGGCCGGCCTGACTCGCAGGTTACCTCTCGACACATCCGCTCCCGATCTCGTCGTGATCACCGATGCGGGGCGGCTTGTTCAGTTGTCCACCCCGCACGCACCCTAGCGCGCGCGAGCGCGGCACGACAGGGCAACGTCGGGTATTGCCCGCCACGAAACTGCCCGTCACCGCCTGCGTCACCGACGGTGATCAAACACCCGGTTGGGAGCCCTCCCAGCTGGTGACGCAGGCGGTCAAACGGCACATCGGTCCTAGACCGCGATCTCCTCACCGAGGTAGGCGGCCCGCACCCGGTCGTCGGCCAGCAGGTCCTTGCCGGTGCCGGTGAGCACGATCTCGCCGGTCTCCAGCACGTAGCCGCGGTTGGCCAGCGACAGCGCCTGCGCCGCGTTCTGCTCGACGATCAGCACCGTCACGCCGCTGGCGTTGATGTCGCGGACGATGTCGAAGATCTGCTTCACGATCAGCGGCGCCAGACCCATCGACGGCTCGTCCAGCAGCAGCAGCCTGGGCTTGCCCATCAGCGCCCGGCCGATGGCGAGCATCTGCTGCTCACCGCCCGACAGGGTGCCGGCCGGCTGCTTGATCCGCTCACGCAGCCGGGGAAAGATCTCCAGGACGTGCTCGAAGACCTGCATGTCCGGCCGCTTGAACCGGAAGGCGCCCATCTCCAGGTTCTCGTGCACGGTCATCCGGGGGAACACCCGGCGGCCCTCGGGCACGTGGCAGATGCCCATGCTGATCAGGTGGTGGGCGGGAATGCCGTCCACCCGCTCACCCTCGAACACGATCTCCCCGAGGGCCGGTCGCAGCATGCCCGACACCGTCTTCTGGGTGGTGGTCTTTCCCGCGCCGTTGGCGCCGAGCAGGGCCACCACCTCGCCCTCGTTGACCTCGAAGCTGACTCCCTTGAGGGCCCTGATCGCCCCGTAGCGCACCTCGATGTCATCGACCTTCAGCAGTGGCTCGCTCACGTCGGCAGTCCCCCTCTGTCGTGGCTGGCATGGCCGTCGTGTTCGGCTGGCTCCGACGACTGCCCGACCAGCTCGTCCAGCGGCACCGCGGTGTCGATCCGGTGCAGCTCGGGCTGGCTCAGATCGCTCTCGGCGACCTCGTCGGCCGGCGTCCCCAGGTAGGCGGCCACCACCTCCGGGTTGCGCTGGATCTGCTCGGGCGAGCCCTCGGCGATCTTCTGCCCGAAGTTCAGCACGATGATCCGGTGCGCGATCGACATCACCAGCTTCATGTCGTGCTCGATCAGCAGCACGCTGACGTTGTCATCGACGTTGATGCTCTGGATCAGAGTGGCGAGCTCCCGCTTCTCCGCCGGGTTGGTGCCGGCGGCCGGCTCGTCCAGCAGGATCACCCCGGGCGAGGTGCCCAGCGCCCGGGCGATCTCGAGCCGGCGCTGCTCGCCGTAGGCCAGCGAGCCCGCGATGTCGTTGGCGCGCCGTTCCAGGCCGACCCGGTGCAGCAGCCGGTAGGCGGCCTCGGTGCTCTCCCGCTCCTCCCGGCGCTGCCTCGGCAGCCCCAGCATCGCCGAGATGGACCCGGACTTCTGGCGGGTCTCGATGCCGACCTTGACGTTCTCCAACGCCGTCAGCGCCGGGAACAGCCGGATGTTCTGGAACGTCCGGGCCACTCCCAGCCGGTTGACCAGGTGGGTCTTGAGGCCGATCACGCTGGTCGGCGAGTCGCCCTCCCGGGCCCGGACCTCGATGCTGCCGTCCTGCGGTGTGTAGACGCCGGTCAGGGAGTTGAACAGCGAGGTCTTGCCCGCCCCGTTCGGCCCGATCACCGCCAGGATCTCGCCGCGGTACATCTGCAGCGACACGTTGTTCAGGCTGGTCACACCGCCGAAGCGCAGGGTCACGTCCCGGACGTCGAAGACGACGTCGGGACCGGTGGTGGACGGCTCGGACGTGGCCGAGTCATTCATGGCCGTCGACGTCATCGCGCGGCCCCCTCGTGGATCGGAACGTCGCGCGCTTCCAGGCTCTGTCTCTGTTCGGGCAGCCCGGACAGCTCGACCGCTCGACGACGGGCCGGTATCAGGCCACCGGGACGGAAGATCATCATCAGCAGCACCACGGCGCCGATCCACATCTGCCGGTCCGCCGCGGGAACCTGGTCCTTGAGGAACTCCGGCAACCAGGTCAGCAGCGCCGCGCCGGCGATCGCGCCGGGCAGCGAGCCCATGCCGCCGAACACCACGTAGGCGACCACCAGGATCGAGTTGTTCAGCAGGAAGTTGTCCGGCGTGAAGAACCCGACCTGGCTGGCGAAGAACACCCCGGCCACCCCGGAGGTCGAGGCGCCGATGGCGAAGGCCAGCAGCTTGATCCGGAAGGTGTTGATGCCGGTCGCCTGGGCGGCGACCTCGTCCTCGCGGATGGCGGCCCACGCGCGCCCGACCCGGGAGTGCTCCAGCCGCCGGAACGCCAGCAGCACCACCAGCACGAACACCATCAACAGGTACCAGTACTGCAACTGGTTCAGGCCCCAGGTGATCGACACCGGGCCGAGGTCGATCACCGGGTGCGGCACCTGGGTCGACGGGCCCTGGCTGCCGTTGGTCACCCGGTCGCCGTTGACCGCGACGATCCGGATGATCTCACCGAAGCCGAGGGTCACGATCGCCAGGTAGTCACCGCGCAACCGCAGGGTCGGCGCGCCCAGGGCCAGACCGGCCAGCAGGCAGATCACCACCGCGAACGGGATGGCCAGCAGCGGGCTCATGTGCAGCCAGGACGGCGGCTTCACCGGCAGCGAGCCCACCAGGTAGGCCGTGGTGTAGGAGCCGATGGCGTAGAAGGCGATGAATCCCAGGTCCAGCAGGCCCGCCCAGCCGACCACCACGTTCAGGCCGATCGCCAGCAGGACGTAGATGCCTATCTGCGACACCAGCACCGACTGCCAGAACCCGTTGGCGGTCGGCGGGTAGAACAGCGCCACCGCGATCGCGAGCATGATGCCGCTGCGCACCGCGCCGGGCGCGGTGAGGAATGCCCCGCTCGCCGAGCGGCCGGAGGCCACGGCGTCGGAGTCGACCTCGGCCGTCCGCCCGGCGAACCGAGGGGCGGTCGCGGCGATGTAGCCGCCGGCGCCGATCAGGAAGAGCGCCGCCGCGGTCATCCAGCCACCGGCGCCGAGGTTCTGCCACGGGCCTTCCGCGCCGTCCACCCCGCGGCGGGCTGCCAGCGAGCTGATCCGGTACAGGGTCAGGATGGTGAGCACCACGCCCACCCCGCCCACCGCGGCGCCGGCCCAGCCCAGCGTCCGGTTCCGCAGGTACGTCGCCGCCCCGCTGAGCGCCAGGCTGGCCGCGAACAGCGCCCAGCCGAGCCAGAGCAGGTACTGCGACGCGATCGGCGCCAGGCCGGTGCCCTTGAACAGGTTGTTGGTGTCGATGAGGGTGGCGTTGTAGTTCTGCGGCGAGAACCAGGCCGAGGAGGTCATCGAGATGAGCCCCAGCACGGCGCCGATCAGCACCAGCGGCAGCCCGGGACGCCAGCCGAGCACCCGGTTCACCGCCCGCTGGGAGTTGGCGACCTGCTCGTGCGACATCGCGACCACCAGGCCGGCCGTCATCAGCACCAGGTAGCCGACGATGCAGACGTAGACGCCCAGCGAATGGTCGGCGCCACCGGCCCGATTCACCACGGCCCCGTGTGCGATGAAGGCGATCACGGCGGCGACGACGCTGAGCGCCGCCGCGGCCCAGCCGAAGTTGCGGATGCCGGTCACGATCGCCGCGCCGATCAGCAGGACGATCACCACCAGCTGCGCCCAGGCCAGGCCGCCGAAGAAGGTGGCGGCGAGCGAGGAGATCCCGTTGGTGTTGGCCACGGCGTTGGCCACCGTGCCGAACTTGGCGTCACCGACCTGGTCGGCCCAGTGCATCAGGGTCTGGGCCGCGATCACCGTCAAGGTGCCGGCGATCAGCGGCCAGACGCCGGGCCGGGCCAGGAACGGCACCACCTTGGGCCAGAAGCTGATCGCCAGGAACGCGACCACGCCGAGCGCCAGGAACACCAGCACCCGGGGCGAGAACAGGGCGTGGTTGATGACGAACCAGAAGTTGCCGAAGCTGCCTTCCTGCGGTCCCCACATCAGCGACAGCACCAGCGCGCCGGCCAGGCAGGCGGCCAGCCTGCCGAGCAGGTCGGACGGCCGGGTCATGCCGCACGCCCCAGACGCTCGCCGAGGATCCCGGTCGGACGGAACATGAGCACCAGCACGAGCACAACGAATGCCACCACGTCAGTCCATTTCGTGTCGATGTTGATCAGGGGCACCAGGTTTTCGACGATACCCAGCAGCAGGCCACCGATCATGGCTCCGCGAATGTTGCCGATACCGCCCAGCACCGCCGCGGCGAACGCCTTGACGCCGGGGATGAATCCCATGGTGTTGCCGAAGCTGAAGTTGAGCCCGAACAGGAAACCGGCGGCGCCGCCGAGCAGGCCGCCGATGACGAACGTGCGGGAGATGGTCTTGTCGATGTCGATGCCCATCAGCGCCGCGGTCGGGGCGTCCTCGGAGATGGCGCGGATGCTGCGCCCGAGCTTGGTGACCGTGACCAGCCGGTCGAGGAAGATCATCATGACGATCGCCGAGACGATGATCACGATCTGCAGAACCCGGACCTCGGCCCCGAACGGCTTGAAGATCACCGCGTTCTGGTCGAAGAATTCCGGGAAGCTGTTGGAGGTCAGCCTGCCGAACAGCTTGCCGAAGAGCTGGGAGAGGAAGAACGACGCCCCGATCGCGCTGATCAGGAAGGCCAGCTTCGGCGCTCCCCGCTTGCGCAGCGGCCGGTAGGCGACCCGTTCCAGCGCCCAGGCGATGACGGCGGCGGTGACCGCGCCGGCGAGGATTCCCGCGATCAGGACGAACGGCACCGACCAGGACGGGGTGTTCTTACCATCGCCGACTATCAGGTGGACGATCGCGTAGCTGCCGAAGGCGCCGGACATGAACACCTCGCTGTGCGCGAAGTTGATCAGTTGGAGCACTCCGTACACGAGGGTGTAGCCCAAGGCGATCAGGGCGTACATCGATCCGCGGGTGAGCCCGAGGATCAGGTAGTTCATGAAGTCGGTCACGCTTCATACCTTCCGGCAGGACGACGGGATGGTCATGCAAACTCACAGATGAGGGGCGCGCCATCCGGCTGAGCCGAAATTCTCGCGCCCCTCATCCGGGGTTACTGCCTTAGCGAACTAGCTGGTTCAGGGCTGGTCCTGAATCTTGCCCAGCATCACGATCTTGCCGTCCTTCTGCTGGTACAGGTTCACCGTCGCGGCGGCCACCTCACCGTTGGGCGCGAACTTCACCTGGGTGGTGATGCCCTTGTAGTCGAGGTTGTTGATCTCCTCGGCCACCGCCTTGCGGGTCGGGGTGCCCTTCTTCACGGCCGCCTTGACCGCCTCGATCAGGGCGTTGGTGGCGTCGAAGCACTCCGGGGAGTAGGTCGACGGCGGGGTGTTGAACATCTTCTCGTAGGCCGCGGCGAACTCCTTGGCCTCCGGCGCGGTGGTGGCGTCCTGGCAACCGCAGGAGAAGTACCAGCCGTTGCCGGCAGCGCCGGAGCCGCTGGTGAACACCGAGGACTTGCCACCGTTACCGGTCATCTTCAGGCCCTTGAAGCCCGAGGCGACCAGCGCCTTGGCGAACAGCGCCGCCTGGGCGTCGTAGCCCCCGTAGAACAGCGCCTGGGCGCCGGAGGCGGTCACCTTCTGCGCGATGGCGCCGTAGTCCTGGGTGTTCTGAGCCACACCCTGGCGAAGGACCGTGACGCCCTTCTCCTTCATGACCTTGTCGACGACGTCGCCGACACCCTTGCCGTAGGTGGTGGTGTCATCGACGACGAACACCTTCTTGAACTTCTTGGCCAGCCACTCCGCGGCCTGGGTGCCCTCGACCCCGTCGGTCGGGACCACCCGGTGGAAGGTGGTGAAGCCGGACGAGGTCAGGGTGGCGTTGGTCGCCGAGCCGCTGATCAGGCCCATGTTGGCGGCCGCGTAGGTCTTGCCGGTGGCCGAGGTGGGGCCGGAGAAGGCAGGGCCGACCACGCCGAGGACGGCGGGGTCCTGGATCAGCTTGGCAGCCGCGGCGGGCGCCTTGTCCGCGGTGCCGACGTCGTCGGACTCGACCAGCTCGAGCTTGAAGCCGAGGTCGCCCTTGGCGTTGGCCTGCGCGACGGCCAGCCGGCTGCCGTTGGCCTCGTTGATGCCGAGCTGCTGGTTGTCACCGGACAGCGGACCCTGCCAGCCGATCTTGTAGGTCTTGTTGGCGTTGGTGTTGCCGCTGCTGTTGTTGCCGCCCGGGTTCAGGCCACCTGAGTTGTTGTCATTGTTGCTGTCGTTGGAGCAGGCGCTGAGCGCCATGACCCCCACTACGCCGATAACGGCGACCTTCGCCAGGGAACTAGTCCGCACTGACGTCTCCTCCTCATTCCTCGTTGCCTCGATTAGGCCGTGATGGTGTTTCGTGTGGACGCTACGAGCCCGCGCTGCGCAGTACAGGGCTCGTGACGGTGCACGCTAGCCTGAGTTTTGTCGCCGATGGATGGCATCCGTATTAACAGGCGTAGGTCGTAATCAAATCGCGTCCCACCGGGTTCTTACATTTGACAAAAGTTCGGACATACAACACCGGGGTTGTCACGGGTCGACTACTCAGCGGTACGAAAGCGCCCATCCCGGTCAGCGGTGCCCCGTTTCGGTGAGCACCACCTCCGCGACCGTGCGCATCGAGGTGCGTTTGTCCATCGCGGCCCGCTGGATCCAGCGGAAGGCCTCGGGCTCGGACAGCCGGTGCTCGGCCATCAGCACGCCCTTGGCGCGCTCGATCAGCTTGCGGGCCTCCAGCCGGTCCTGCAGGCCCGACACCTCGGCCTCCAGCGCCTTGATCTCGGCGAACCGGCTGGTGGCCATCTCGATCGCCGGCAGCAGGTCGCGCTTGTGGAACGGCTTGACCAGGTAGGCCATGGCGCCCGCGTCGCGGGCCCGCTCGATCAGGTCCCGCTGGCTGAAGGCGGTCAGGATCACCACCGGGGCGATCCGGGCGGCGGCGATCTGGCCGGCGGCGGTGATCCCGTCCATCTTCGGCATCTTGACGTCGCAGATGACCACGTCCGGATGCAGCTCGGTGGCCAGCTGGACGGCCTTCTCGCCGTCGGCTGCCTCGCCGACGACCTCGAAGCCCTCTTCCTGCAGCATCTCGCGCAGGTCGAGCCGGATCAGCGCCTCGTCCTCGGCGATCAGCACCCGCCGGGCGACGGGCTGTTCACGGGATGGCGCCTGCTCGCTCACGACAGCGTCCTGCTTTCAGCCGGTTCTTCTCCAGGCAACCACGGTGGGATGCGCGGCTGCACAGTGCTGAGCCTATCCGGATAGACTTCCGTCCGGCTCAAGCCCCTGTGATGGAATGGCAGACATGGTGGACTCAAAATCCATTGCCGCAAGGCGTGTGGGTTCAAATCCCACCGGGGGCACCGACCGGGGCGGCTGTCGGCGACGCCGCCGGGCTTGGTGGACCGGCCGGGCTTGCGCCCGGTGACCGGGCACATGGGCCCGGAGGAGTTCCGCCGGCACGGCCGCGAGGTCATCGACTGGATCGCCGACTACTACCAGCGCCTGGAGTCCCTGCCGGTGCTCTCCCGGGTCGCTCCCGGTGAGGTGCGGGCCGGCCTGCCGGCCGAGCCGCCGGCTGCCGGCCAGGGCTTCGACGGGGTGCTGGCCGACCTGGACTCGGTGATCCTGCCGGGGCTCACGCACTGGCAGCACCCGTCCTTCTTCGCCTTCTTCCCGGCCAGCGCCACCGGCCCCTCGATCCTGGGGGACCTGCTGGCCTCGGGCCTGGGCGTGCAGGGGATGCTGTGGGCCACCTCGCCGGCGGCCACCGAGCTCGAGACCCTGATGCTGGACTGGCTGGCCCAGCTGCTGGACCTGCCGGCCGGCTTCCGGTCGGAGTCGGCCGGCGGCGGGGTGATCCAGCACTCGGCCTCCGACGCGGCGCTGGTGGCGCTGGTGGCCGCCCTGCACCGGGCCAGCGCGGGCGCCACCGAGACCGACGGCGTCGGCGCCGGCCGGTTCAGCGTCTACACCTCCGCCCAGACCCACTCCTCGGTCGAGAAGGCCTGCCGGATCGCCGGCATCGGCACCGCGGCGCTGCGCAAGCTGGACGTGGACCCGGCGACGCTGGCGGCCCGGCCGGCGCACCTGGCAAAGCTGCTGGCCGCCGACGTCGCAGCCGGCCGGACGCCGGCGCTGGTGGTGGCCTCGGTGGGCGCGACCGGCACCGGCGCGCTGGACCCGGTGGCCGAGCTGGCCGAGCTCGCGCACCGCTACGGCGCCTGGCTGCACGTGGACGCCGCCTGGGCCGGGGTGGCCGCGGTCTGTGAGGAGCTGCGCTGGATCAACGCCGGCGTCGAACGGGCCGATTCCTACTGCACCAACCCGCACAAGTGGCTGCTGACCAACTTCGACTGCACCGCGTTCTGGGTCGCCGACCGGGCCGCCCTGATCGGGGCGCTGTCGATCCTGCCGGAGTACCTGCGCAACGCCGCCACCGAGTCCGGCGAGGTGTTCGACTACCGGGACTGGCAGGTGCCGCTGGGCCGGCGGTTCCGGGCGCTGAAGCTGTGGACGGTGCTGCGCTGGTACGGCGCCGACGGCCTGCAGGCCCACATCCGCGGGCATGTGGCGCTCGCGCAGGAGTTCGCGTCCTGGGTCGCGGCCGATAACCGGTTCGAGCTGCTGGCGCCGCACCCGCTGGCGCTGGTCACCTTCGCATCGCGCGAGGGTGACCAGGCCACCAGAGAGCTGCTGCAGGCGGTCAACGCCTCCGGTGAGGCCTACCTGACCCACACCCTGGTCGACGGCCGGTTCGCGATCCGGATGGCGATCGGCTCGGTGCTGACCGAGCGCCGGCACGTCGAGGCGGCCTGGAAGGCGATCACCAGCCGGGCCGCTCAGCCCGGGCAGGGCGGCAACAGCGTCCGGGTCGGGTAGGACGGCTCAGGCGTTCGGGAGCCGGATCATGCCTTCCTGGGTGACGCTGGCAACCAGCCGGCCGTCCCGGGAGTAGAACTGCCCGGTGGCCAGCCCGCGCCCGCCGGAGGCCGACGGCGAGGACGAGACGTAGAGCAGCCAGTCGTCGGCACGGAACGGGCGGTGGAACCACATCGCGTGATCCAGCGACGCCATGCTGATCGGGTCCAGCCGGGCGGCCAGGCCATGGTGGATCAGCACCGAGTCCAGCAGGTTCATGTCCGAGGCGAAGGTCACCACGCAGATGTGCAGCAGCGGGTCGTCGGGCAGCGTGCCGTCGGCCTTGAGCCAGATCCGGTGCGGCTGGCTCTCCCGCGGCCCCTGCACGCGCTGCACCCACGGCGGGTCATCGACGTAGCGGACGTCGAAGGCCTGCGGGATCTGGCGCATCACCGCCCACAGGTCGTCGTAGCCCTCGTACCGTTCGGCCAGCGTCGGCAACTCCTCCGGCGCGGGCGCCGGCGGCATCGTCGCCTGATGGTCGATGCCGCCCTGGGGCAGCTGGAAGGATGCCGACAGGGTGAAGATCGGCTGGCCGTGCTGGATCGCCAGCACCCGGCGCACCGAGAACGACCGGCCGTCGCGGATCCGCTCGACGGTGTAGATGATCGGGATCGACGGATCGCCGGGCCGGATGAAGTAGGAGTGCAGCGAGTGCACCAGCCGGTCGGTGTCCACGGTGCGGCCGGCCGCGACCAGCGCCTGGCCGGCGACCTGGCCGCCGAAGACCCGCTGCAACGCGATCTTCGGGCTGATGCCGCGGAAGATGTCGGTCTCGATGGCCTCCAGGTCGAGCAGGCCGACCAGCCCATCGACCACCGGTTGGCCGCGCAGCCACTCGGCGCCGGGAACGACCTCGAGGTCGGGCTCAGCGGTCACGTTGCAGGATGCCTCCGATGTGATGGACCCGGACGGTGTTGGTGGTGCCGGGCGTCGACGGCGGGGTCCCCGCCACGATCACGACCAGGTCGTCGGGACGGCAGACCCGCTGGGCCAGCAACGCCGAGTCGACCTGGCGGACCATCTCGTCGGTGGTCTGCACCGTCCACACCAGGTGCGCCTGGACGCCCCAGGACAGCGCCAGCTGCCGGCGCACCGTCTCCTCCGGGGTGAACGCCAGCACCGCGCACCGGGCATGCAGCCGGGCCAGCCGGCGGGCGGTGTCCCCGCTCTGGGTGAAGGCCACCAGGGCGGTGGCGCCGAGTGACTCGCCGATGTCCTTGGCGGCCTTGGCGATCACGCCGCCGGGGGTGCGCGGGTCGTGCAGCAGGGCGGCCACCTCGACGGTGGACTGCTCCACCGAGGTGATGATCCGGGACATGGTGGCCACCGCCTGCACCGGATAGGTGCCGACGCTGGTCTCGCCCGAGAGCATCACCGCATCGGCGCCGTCGAGCACGGCGTTGGCCACGTCCGAGGCCTCGGCGCGGGTCGGGCGGGAGTGGCTGATCATCGACTCCAGCATCTGGGTCGCCACGATCACCGGCTTGGCGTTGTCGCGGCAGATCGCGATGGCCCGCTTCTGCACCATCGGCACCTGCTCCAGCGGCAGTTCCACGCCCAGGTCGCCCCGGGCCACCATCACGCCGTCGAAGGCCAGCGCGATCTCGACCAGCCGGTCCACGGCCTCCGGCTTCTCGATCTTGGCGATCACCGGACGGCGGACGCCGACCCGGTCCATCACCTCGTGCACCAGCTTGATGTCATCCGGGGACCGGACGAAGGACAGCGCCACCCAGTCCACGCCCAGGGTCAGCGCGAACTCCAGGTCGCTGATGTCCTTCTCGCTCAGCGCGGGCACGCTGACGGCGACCCCGGGCAGCGACAGGCCCTTGTTGTTGCTGACCATGCCGCCTTCGCTGACGTCGCACACCACGTCGGTGCCGTTCTCGATGGCCACCGCGACCAGCGCCACGTTGCCGTCGTCGACCAGCAGCTTGTCGCCGGGACGGACGTCCTGGGCCAGCTGCTTGTAGGTGGTCGACACCCGGTCGTGGTCGCCCTCGATGTCCTCGACGGTGATCCGGACCCGCTCGCCGGTCGCCCACATCACCGGGCCGTCGGCGAACCTGCCCAGCCGGATCTTCGGGCCCTGCAGGTCGGCCAGGGTGGCGACGTTGCGGCCGGCGGCCTTGGCAGCCTCGCGGACCCCGTGGAACCGGCCGGCGTGGTCGCGATGCTCGCCGTGGCTGAAGTTGAGCCGGGCCACGTCCATCCCCGCCTCCACCAGGGCCCGGGTCCGTTCGGGTGCATCGGTGGCGGGACCGAGGGTGCAGACAATCTTTGCGCGGCGTGTCACTCCTCCCACCTTAACCGCTCCGGCTGCCCGCGATAAGCCAGCTGGCAGCCCGGCGCCCGCTCATCCGCCGGTGCCCCTCATCCGCCGGTGCCCCTCATCAGCCCGGCGCCGCTCATCAGCCCGGCGCCCGCCCACCAGCGCGGTGTCGCTCATCAGCTGCGGGCAGCGGCCATCACGGCCTCGTCGACGTCCTCCCCGGCCGCCCGGGCCCGGCTGGTGGCCTGCAGCACCCGCTTGTAATCACGGGGCATGATCACCGAGAACCGGCGGAGCGCGCGGCTGAAGTCGAGCAGCAGCTCCTTGGCCACCGTCGAGCCGGTCAGCCGCAGGTGCGTGCGCAGGATCGCGGCCAGCGCGTCGCCGTGCTGTGCGGTCATCGGCTCGATGTCCACCAGCTCCGGGTTCACCCGGTCGGAGTCCAGATCGAGGACGTAGGCGATGCCGCCGGACATCCCCGCCCCCAGGTTCCGTCCGGTCGGGCCGAGGATCACCGCGGTGCCGCCGGTCATGTACTCCAGCGCGTGGTCGCCGGCGCCCTCGGTGACCGCGGTCGCCCCGGAGTTGCGGACGCAGAACCGCTCGCCGACGACGCCCCGCAGGTACAGCTGCCCGGAGGTGGCGCCGTAGCCGATCACGTTGCCGGCGATCACGTTCCGCTCGGCTGCGAACGGCGACCGCTCGTCCGGGCGCAGCGCGATCACGCCACCGGACAGGCCCTTGCCGACGTAGTCGTTGGCGTCGCCGAAGAGCTTGATGAGGATGCCGGCGGGCAGGAACGCGCCGAGGGACTGCCCGGCCGAGCCGTGCAGCGTGATGTCGATGGTGCCCAGTGGCAAGCCCTCGGCCCCGTACCGGCGGGTCACCAGCGACCCGAGCATGGTGCCGACCGTCCGGTTGACGTTGCGCACCGGCAGCTCCAGCTTCACCGGCCGGCCGTCGAGCAGCGCGCCCTCGCACAGCTGGATCAGGGTGTTGTCCAGCGCCGCGTCCAGGCCGTGCTCCTGCTCGACCCGCTTGGTGAGCGCGGTGCCGTGGAACGGCTCGGGCACCATCAGCAGCGGCGCCAGGTCCAGGCCGTCGGCCTTCCAGTGCTCGATGGCGGCCCGGGTGTCCAGCAGCTCGGCGTGCCCGATGACCTCCTCCAGCGTCCGGAACCCGAGCTCGGCCAGCAGCTCGCGGACCTGCTCGGCGATGTACTCGAAGAAGGTCACCACGAACTCGGGCCTGCCGGTGAACCTGGCCCGCAGCTCCGGGTTCTGGGTCGCGACCCCGACCGGGCAGGTGTCGAGGTGGCAGACCCGCATCATGATGCAGCCGGAGACCACCAGCGGCGCGGTCGCGAAACCGTACTCCTCAGCGCCCAGCAGCGCCGCGATCAGCACGTCCCGGCCGGTCTTCATCGCCCCGTCCACCTGGACGGTGATCCGGTCCCGCAGGCCGTTGAGCAGCAGGGTCTGCTGGGTCTCGGCCAGGCCCAGCTCCCAGGGCATGCCGGCGTGCTTGAGCGAGGTGAGCGGCGCCGCCCCGGTGCCGCCGTCGTGGCCGGAGATCAGCACCACGTCGGCGTGCGCCTTGGCGACCCCGGCCGCCACCGTGCCCACCCCGGCCTCGGCCACCAGCTTCACGTGCACCCGGGCCGCGGAGTTGGCGTTCTTCAGGTCGTGGATCAGCTGCGCCAGGTCCTCGATCGAGTAGATGTCGTGGTGCGGCGGCGGCGAGATCAGGCCCACGCCGGGCGTCGAATGCCGGGTGCGGGCGATCCACGGGTACACCTTGTAACCGGGCAGCTGGCCGCCCTCGCCGGGCTTGGCGCCCTGGGAGATCTTGATCTGCAGGTCGTCGGCGTTGACCAGGTAGTGCGAGGTCACCCCGAACCGTCCGGAGGCCACCTGCTTGATGGCCGACCGGCGCAGGTCGCCGTTGGGATCGGGGGTGTAGCGGTCGGCGTCCTCGCCGCCCTCGCCGGAGTTGGACCGGGCGCCGATCCGGTTCATCGCGATCGCCAGCGTCTGGTGCGCCTCGGCCGAGATCGAGCCGTAGGACATCGCCCCGGTGGCGAACCGCTTGACTATGGACTCCACCGCCTCTACTTCAGAGATGGGCACCGGCGGGCGCTGGCCGGTGCGGAACTCGAACAGGCCGCGCAGGGTGCCGCCCTGCCGGCTCAGCCGGTCCACCTCGGCGGTGTACTCGGCGAACCGGTCGTAGCGGCGGGCCCGGGTGGCGTGCTGCAGCTTGAACACCGTGTCGGGGTTGAACAGGTGGATCTCGCCCTCGCGACGCCAGGCGTACTCGCCGCCCACCTCCAGCCGGCGGTGCGCCCGGGCGACCGGGTTGGCCGGGAACGCGCGGGCGTGCCGGGCGGCGACCTCGTCGGCCAGGGTGTCCAGGCCGATGCCGCCGAGGCTGCTGCGGGTGCCGGTGAAGTAGCTGTCGATCAGCTGGTCGGACAGCCCGAAGGCCTGGAACACCTGGGCGCCGGTGTAGGAGGCGACGGTGGAGATGCCCATCTTGGACATCACCTTCAGCACGCCCTTGGACAGCGACTTGATGTAGCGCCCGATGGCGGTCTTGGAGTCGAGGCCGGTGAGGACGCCGGTCTCGATCAGGTCGTCGATGGTCTCGAAGGCCAGGTACGGGTTCACCGCGGCGGCGCCGTAGCCGATCAGCAGCGCGACGTGGTGCACCTCGCGAGCCTCGCCGGTCTCGACCACCAGGCCGACCTTGGTGCGCTGGCCCGTCCGGACCAGGTGCCCGTGCACCGCCGAGGTCAGCAGCAGCGCGGGGATCGGCGCGTGGTCGGCGTCGCAGTCGCGGTCGGACAGGATCAGGATCCGGGCGCCGGCGGCCACCGCGGCCGAGCACTCGTCCCGGACCCGCAGCAGCGCCGCGGTCAGCGCCGGGCCGCCGCCGTGCACCCGGTACCGGCCGTCGATCAGCGCGCACTGGAAGCCCGGCAGGTCGCCGTCGGCGTTGACGTGCCAGATCTTGGCCAGGTCGTCGTTGTCGATCACCGGCCGGGGCAGCACGATCTGGCGGCACGAGGCCGCGGCCGGCTCGAGCAGGTTCTGCTCCGGGCCGATGGTGCCCGACAGCGAGGTCACCATCTCCTCCCGGATCGCGTCCAGCGGCGGGTTGGTGACCTGGGCGAACAGCTCGGTGAAGTAGTCGAACAGCAGCCGGGGACGGGTGCTCAGCACCGCCAGCGGGGTGTCGGTGCCCATCGAGCCCAGCGGCTCGGCGCCGGTGCTGGCCATCGGCTGGAGGATGACCCGCAGCTCCTCCTCGGTGTAGCCGAACAGCTGCTGGCGGCGGGTGACCGACTCGTGGGTGTGCACCACGTGCTCGCGGTCGGGCAGGGTGTCCAGGTGCAGCAGCCCGCTGTGCAGCCAGTCGCCGTACGGGTGCTCGGCGGCCAGCGCCGACTTGATCTCGTCGTCGTCGCGGATCTCGCCGGCCGCGGTGTCGACCAGGAACATCCGGCCCGGCTGCAGCCGGCCCTTGGCGACCACCGTCGCCGGGTCGAGCTCGATCACGCCGGCCTCGCTGGCCAGGATCACCAGGTCCTCGCTGGTGCGCCACCAGCGGCCCGGGCGCAGGCCGTTGCGGTCCAGGACGGCGCCGATCACCGTGCCGTCGGTGAAGCTGATGCAGGCCGGGCCGTCCCAGGGCTCCATCAGCGTGGAGTGGAAGGCGTAGAAGTCGCGGCGGGCCGGATCCATGTAGGTCGCGTTCTCCCACGCCTCCGGGATCATCATCAGCACCGCGTGCGGCAGGCTGCGCCCGCCCAGGTGCAGCAGCTCCAGCACCTCGTCGAAGGAGGCGGAGTCCGAGCCGCCGGGGGTGCAGATCGGGAACAGCCGCGCGAGGTCGGAATTCGGGCCGGCCAGCAGGTCCGAGGCCAGCAGCGACTGCCGGGCCGTCATCCAGTTGCGGTTGCCGCCGACGGTGTTGATCTCGCCGTTGTGGGCGATCAGCCGGAACGGCTGGGCCAGCGGCCAGGACGGGAAGGTGTTGGTGGAGAACCGGCTGTGCACCAGCGCGATGGCGCTGGCGAACCGCTCGTCGTGCAGGTCGGGATAGAAGGTGGCCAGCTGCGCGGTGGTGAGCATGCCCTTGTAGATCAGGGTCCGGCAGGACAGCGACGGAAAGTGCAGCTGGTCCCCAGTTTCGGCGACCTTGCGCTCGGCGACCTTGCGCAGCCCGAAGGCCATCCGGTCCAGCTCCAGGCCACTGGCCTCGCCCACGGCGGCTGATTCATCCGCCCGGGCGACGAACACCTGCTCGAAGGCCGGCATCACCTCCAGCGCGCTCGGGCCGACGCCCGTGGGGTCGACCGGCACCGGCCGCCAGCCCAGCACCCGCAGGCCCTCTGCGGCTGCGGTCTCGGCGACCACCGCCTTCACCCGGTCCCGGGCCGCCTGGCCGGTCGGCAGGAACGCGATGCCGGTGGCGTAGCTGCCCGGAGGCGGCAGCTCGATGCCGAGTTCGATGCCGGCCACCGCCCGCACGAACTCGTCCGGGATCGCGACGGTGATGCCGGCGCCGTCCCCGCTCTCGGGCTCGGCGCCGGCCGCGCCACGGTGGTCCATGTTGTGCAGCGCCGTCAGGGCGGTGCTGATCAGCGAGTGGCTGGGTCGGCCGCGGAGATCGGCAAGGCAGGCCACTCCACAGGAGTCGGTCTCGTTGCGCGGGTCGTACAGGCCCTGCGCGGCGGGCACTGCGGAGAATTGCACGCGTGCTCCCCTCGTCCGGGGCCGCCAGCGCGCTGGGGCCCTCTGCTGTCCGGTTCGGCGAGAGTTCGTCCGATCCGTGTTCGTCACTCGCGGGACAGCGTCGGCCCAGGTAGCTCAGTGTGTCGCTCAGATTACCGCCACAGCGTCACACAAGTTACCGGCCAGCGTGACACAAGGCGAACGAATCTGGGTGGGGAGAACCACTGCGTTCGGGTGGGGACTTCGCCGGCTGCTGCGGTGTCGGGGTGAGGCTGCTGCGGGGTCGGGGTGGGTACTTGTCGGCGCCCAGGGTGGGACCTTCTCGGCCCCGCGCCGCGGTGGCACAGTAGTGGCATGGCAGCACGGAGCGAATTCTTCGCCGCGATCGCGGCCGGCGACGTCGACCTGGTGCGGCGGCTGCTCGACGAGGAGCCGACGCTGCTGGCCAGCCTCGGCCCGGACGGCGCGTCACCGGCGCTGACCGCCCTCTACAACGGGCACGCCCCGCTGGCCGACGAGCTGGCCGCGCGCACCGGCGAGCTGTCGGTGTTCGAGGCCGCCGCCTTCGACGACACCGCCCGGCTGGCTGAGCTGATCGCCGCCGACCGGTCGGTGATCGGCTCGTGGAGCCCGGACGGCTGGCAGCCGCTGCACCTGGCCGCCTACTTCGGCCGCGCCGAGGCCGCCCGGATGCTGCTGGACGCCGACGCCGAGGTGGCCGAGCCGTCCCGCAACGAGCTGGCGGTGCACCCGCTGCACGCGGCCGCGGCCGGGCGCCACTCGGAGCTGGTGTGGATCCTGATCGCCTCGGATGCCCCGGTGCACGCCCGGCAGCGGGGTGGCTGGACCCCGCTGCACTCGGCGGCGGCCAACGGCGACCTGGAGTCGGTGCTGGCGCTGCTGTCGGCCGGCGCGGACTCCGCGGCCGCCAACGACGAGGGCCGGACGCCGATCGAGCTGGCGTCGGAGGAGACGGTGCGCGCGGCGCTGCTGGGCGGCGGCGTTGCCTGACCGGGCGGATCGGGCTGACCGGGTCGGCCGGGCGTCGGGCGCGCGTCCCAGCCTGTTCGAGCGGGCCCGCCGACAGCCCTCGGCGATCCTGCTGCTGACCCAGTTTCTCGGGGTGCTGATCTATCCCTACCTGGGGGAGTCGCGGACGGGCACCAGCGCGGTGTCGGTGTTCGGCCTGCTGGTGCTGGCGCTGGCGGTCTGGTCGGTGGAGACCACCTCCTGGACGGTCTGGGTGTCGATCGGGCTGGGGGTTCCCTCGGTGATCTTCACCATCTGCCAGGTGATCTCGGAGGCCTCGGTCTGGCGGGCCTGGGGGTCCGGCTTCGAGGCGGCCTTCTACTTCTACGCCGCCGGCAGCCTGATCTCCTACATGCTGGCCGACCGGAACATCACCCGGGACGAGCTGTTCGCCGTCGGCGCGACCTTTACCCTGCTGGCCTGGGCGTTCGCGCACCTGTACACGGTCACCCAGATCATCTGGCCGGGCTCCTTCGTGGCCGCGATGAACTCCGGCTCGCCACGGACCTGGATGGAGCTGTTGTTCCTCAGCTTCACGACGCTGTCCAGCACCGGGCTGTCCGACGTGGTGCCGGTGCGCCCGCACGCCCGCAGCTTCGTGATGATCGAGCAGGTGGCGGGGCTCGCCTACGTGGCGATGATCGTGTCCTGGATGGTCGGGCTGACGGTGGCGCGGGCCCGGGCACGGGCCGAACATCAGGAATCGGCCGACGAGCTCAACTGACCCGCTGTGTCCTAGCCGCCCTAGACGACGCATGAGCCGCTCCTAGACGACGCGTGAGCCGCTCCTAGACGACGTTGGCGCCGATCAGGTGGCCGATGCCGTAGGTCACCGCGAAGGTGACCGCACCGAGCGCCAGCTGCCGGCCGCCGGCGTAGTACCAGGGCCGGGTGGTGAACCGGGCGGTGATCGCCCCGGTCACGAACAGCCCGGTCAAGGTCAGGATGGCCGCCAGCCACAGCACGTCCGCGCCGAACAGGAACGGCAGCAGCGGCAGCAGCGCGCCGAGTGAGAAGGACAGGAACGACGCCCCCGAGGCCACCCAGGGATTGGGCAGGTCGTGGATGTCGACGCCCAGCTCCTCCTTGGCATGGATCTCCAGCGCCTGCACCGGATCCACCGACAGCTGCTCGGCGACCAGCTGGGCCAGCTCCGGATCGACGCCCCGGTCGATGTAGATCTGGGTCAGCTCGGCCAGCTCGGCCTCCGGGTTGTGCTTGAGCTCCAGCCGCTCGACCTCCACCTCGGCGCGCATCGACTCGTTCTGGCTGCGCACCGAGACGTACTCGCCGCTGCCCATGGAGAAGGCGCCGGACAGCAGGCCCGCGACGCCGGCGATCATCACCGGCCGGGCGCCGGAGCTCGCCGCGGCGACGCCGGCGATCAGGCCGAAGTTCGAGACCAGCCCGTCCACCATGCCGAACACGGTCGGACGCAGCCAGCCGCCGGTGACCTCCCGGTGCTCGTGGCCGACCACCAGGTCGGGGTCACCGCTCGGGTGGTGCTGCGCCGTCGGCGGGGCCATGGGCGGCGCCGGGGCTGCTGGCGGGCGCCTCGGACCGGCCTTCGGCATGCTGGACATGATTCGAGTCTATGGCGGCGCCGGCGGACAGGTGGGACCCGGCACCGGCCGGGCTCTCCTCCAGTGCCGAGTCGGCGGATCGGTCAGCCGTGCCGTCCGTCCCAGCGGGGCCATCGTCATCGTCATCGTCAGACTCCGACGGCCCGGCAACGCTGCGCGGAGCCCCACGCTGCCGCAGGAAGAAGGCCACCGCGGCCAGGAACACCAGGATCGACACCCAGCTGTTGACCCGCATGCCCAGGATCCGGTTGGCGTCGTCCGAGCGCAGCGCCTCGATGAAGAACCGGCCGAAGGTGTAGCCGGCCACGTAGAGCGCCAGGACCTGGCCGCGGCCCAGCAGCCGGCGGTGGTCGGCCCACAGCAGCAGGGCGACGACCACCAGGCTCCAGAGCATCTCGTAGAGGAACGTCGGGTGGTAGTAGCCCAGCACGATGGCATTGCCGGCGGCATCGCGGGCGGCCTCGCCCGACGCCACGTCCAGCTCGTGGATCTGCAGCTTCCAGGGCAGCGTGGTGGGCCGGCCGTACAGCTCGTTGTTGAACCAGTTGCCCCACCTGCCGATGGCCTGGGCGAGCAGGACGCCCGGAGCGGCGGCATCGGCGAACGCCGGAAAGTTCATCTTGTGCCGGCGGCACCCGATCCAGGCCCCGAGGGCGCCGAGCGCGACCGCGCCCCAGATGCCCAGGCCGCCGTCCCAGATCTTGAAGGCGTCCACCGGGTTCCGGCCGCTGCCGAAGTACAGCTCCGGGTCGGTGATCACGTGGTACAGCCGGCCGCCGGCGATGCCGAACAGCACCGCCCAGCCGGCCACGTCCCCGACCTGGCTCTTGCCGCCGCCGCGGGCCCGCCAGCGGCGGTCGGTCAGCCACAGGGCGACCAGGATGCCGGCCACGATGCACAGCGCGTACAGGTGGATCGACACCGCCCCGAGCCGGATCACGCTCACCGTCGGAGACGGGATGGCCGCTTCGATCATCTGCACCTGCACACCGTAGACGAGGCGGCGAGCGATGCCGGTCATTGGCTACGGTGAAGCCATGTCCACACAGACGACCGACGCCCTGGTAGTGACCAAGAACGGTGGCCGCGAGGTGCTGGAGGTGCAACCCCGCGACATCGAACGGCCCGGTCCAGGGCAGCTGCTGGTGCAGGTCGCAGCCGCCGGGGTGAACTTCATCGACGTCTACCAGCGGGAAGGGATCTACCCCATCCCGACCCCCTTCGTGCTCGGCAGCGAGGGCGCCGGGATCGTGCTGGCCGCCGGCGAGGGCGTCACCGTCGCCAGTGAGGGCGACCGGGTGGCCTGGAGCCAGACCCGGGGCAGCGCCGCGGGCCTGGTGCTGGTGCCCGAGGGCGACGTGGTGCCGGTGCCCGAGCCGGTGCATCTGGAACAGGCCGCGGCGGTGATGCTGCAAGGGATGACCGCCCACTACCTGCTCAACTCCACCTTCGCGGTGCAGGCCGGCGACACCGTGCTGGTCCATGCCGCGGCCGGCGGGGTGGGCCAGTTGCTGGTGCAGCTGGCCAAGGCCAAGGACGCGACCGTGATCGGCGCCGTGTCCACCGAGGAGAAGGCGGCCAAGGCCCGCGCGCTGGGCGCCGATCACGTCCTGAACTACACCGAGGTGACCGATGTCGCCGCGGCGGTGCGCGAGCTGACCGGGGGCGTCGGGGTGGATGTGGTCTACGACGGCGTCGGCAAGGCCACCTTCGACGCCTCGCTCGGATCGCTGCGCACCCGCGGCATGCTCGCCGTGTTCGGCGGCGCCAGCGGCCAGGTGCCGCCGTTCGACCTGCAGCGGTTGAACTCCGGCGGCTCGCTGTTCGTGACCCGGCCTACGCTGGCGCACTACATCGCGACCCGCGAGGAGCTGCTGATCCGGGCCGGGGCGGTGCTCAACGGCCTGGCCTTCGGCGGCCTCCAGATCGAGATCGGCGGGCGCTACCCGCTGGCCGAGGCGCAGCGCGCGTACGCCGACCTGGAGGGCCGGCGCAGCACCGGCAAGCTGCTGCTCATCCCCTGACCGGACGGGCCGTCGCGGACGGGGCGAGCTAGCGGGACGTCCGCGGCGTGGCCGGATGCGCCCCGGCGGTCACCAGATCGGCCACCGCCTGCCGCGGATTGCCCGAGGTCACCAGGCCCTCGCCGACCAGCACCGCGTCCGCGCCGGCGCCGGCGTAGTTGATCAGGTCCCGGGCATCGCGGACCCCGGATTCGGCGACCTTGACGATCTCGCTGGGCAGCCCCGGAGCGATCCGCTCGAACACCGACCGGTCCACCTCGAGGGTCTTCAGGTTGCGGGCGTTCACCCCGATCACCCGGGCGCCGGCGTCCAGCGCGCGGGAGGCCTCGTCCTCGTCGTGCACCTCGACCAGCGCGGTCATGCCGAGCGACTCGATCCGCTCCCGCAGCCCGATCAGGGCGTTCTGCTCCAAGGCGGCCACGATCAGCAGCACCAGGTCCGCGCCGTGCGCCCGCGCCTCGTGCACCTGGTAGGAGCTGATCACGAAGTCCTTGCGCAGCACCGGGATGGAGACCGCCGCCCGGACCTGGTCCAGGTCGTCCAGCGAGCCGCCGAAGTGCCGCTCCTCGGTCAGGACGCTGATCGCCCGGGCGCCGCCGGCCTGGTACTGCGTGGCCAGCTCGGCCGGCGAGCTGATCTCGGCCAGCGGGCCGCGGGACGGACTGCGCCGCTTGACCTCGGCGATCACCGCCACCCCGGGCGCGCGCAGCGCCTGGTAGCCGTTCAGCGGGCCCGGGGCAGCCTGGGCGGCGGCTCGCATCTCGTCCATGCCGACCTTCGCCTGGCGGGCGGCGACGTCGAGCCGGACGTCACGGAGGATGTCCTCCAGGACGTTCACAGCTGCCTCCTCGTCTCGGCCTGCCGCAGCGTCTGCACCGCGCTGATGAGCCATCACTGACCTGGCCTTCCTTCCCCGATGCTACCGATCGGACACCGTCGGATCTTCACCGCGGTCCAGCCGGCGCCAGGGGTCACCGGATTCGGCGACCGCGGCCGGGGCCGCGTACCTGGCCGACAGGCCCAGCTGCCACCGGCCGGCGCGAGCCACCACGACCAGGCCACACAGCAGCAGCAGGCCGGCCGCCAGCAACGTCGATGCCGCCCACACCGGATGCCGGTGCAGCTCGGCCAGCCCGGTGCTCTGCGCCAGCCGGTCCCCCAGCAACCGCTCCAGCCGGTCCGGGCCCGGACGGGCCAGCCCGCTGGCGGCGTACCCGCAGGACCACCCGCCGGCCAGCGCCAGCAGGCCGCCCAGCACCCGGCGCGCCACGCCGCCGGTGACCAGCACCAGCACCACGCCCAGCAGCGCCACCACGGCCAGCCCGGTCAGCGCCGGGTACTCGGCACGGCCGGTCAGCTCCACCCGCAGCGGCCCGAACGGCGGCCGGCGCACCACCGTGACGGCCAGCCAGGGCCGGCTGGCGGCGAACAGGATCGCCAGGGCCGCCAGCGCCGCCACCCCCAGGACGCCGGCCATCTCCCGCCGCTGCGCGGACCGGGCCGGCCCTGCCTGCGCCAGCGTCATGGCTTCAACGTCTCCGCGGTGGCGATCGCCTGCAGCACCGCTCGTGCCTTGTTGCGGGTCTCGGCCTCCTCCTGGGCCGGGACGGAGTCGGCCACCACACCGGCCCCGGCCTGGACGTAGGCGGTGCCGCCGACCATCACCGCGGTCCGGATGGCGATCGCGAGGTCCATGTCGCCGGCGGAGTCGAAGTAGCCGACGGCGCCTGCGTAGATGCCGCGCCGGACCGGCTCGATCTCCTCCAGCAGCTCCATCGCCCGCACCTTCGGCGCTCCGGAGACGGTGCCGTGCGGAAACACCGCGGCGAAGACGTCGAAGGCGTCCCGGCCGGCCGCGACCGTGCCGGTCACGGTGGACACGATGTGCCAGACGTGGCTGTAGCGCTCGACCACCCCGAACTCGACCACCTGCACCGAGCCCGGCTGGCAGATCCGGCCGAGGTCGTTGCGGGCCAGGTCGACCAGCATCACGTGCTCGGCGCGCTCCTTGGGGTCGGCCAGCAGCTCGGCGACCAGCGCGGCGTCGGTGACCGCGTCCGCGCCGCGGGGACGGGTGCCGGCGATCGGATGGATGGTGGCGCGGTCCTCCGACACCGTGACCAGCGCCTCCGGGCTGGAGCCGACGATGTCGAAGTCGGCGAAGTGCAGGTAGTACAGGTACGGCGACGGGTTCAGGGTGCGCAGCGCCCGGTAGACGTCGAAGGCGTCCGCGTCGGTCTCGGTGAGGAACCGCTGGCCGGGCAGGATCTGGAAGACCTCGCCGGCCCGGATCGCCTCCAGGCACTGCTCCACCGCCGCCTCGAAGTCGCCGGGGGCGGTGCGGGACCGGGCCGGCTTCGGCGGCACCGCCACCATCGGCACCACGGTGGACTCGGTGGGCGCGGCCAGGTCATGGGCCATCGCGTCCAGCCGGCGCTGGGCATCGGCGTAGGCGGCGTCGAGCTCGCTGGCGGTCATCTCCGGATGCAGCACGGCGTTGGCGATCAGCGTGACGGTGCAGCTGTGGTGGTCCACCGCGGCCAGATCGGTCACCAGCAGCATCATCAGCTCCGGCAGGCCCAGCTCGTCCGGCGCGATCTCGGGCAGCGTCTCGATCCGGCGCACCACGTCGTAGGCGAGGTAGCCGACGAAACCGCCGGTCAGCGGCGGCAGCCCGGGCAGCCGGGGACCCCGGACGGCTCGCCAGGCGGCGGCCAGCTGCTCCAGCGGGTCGCGTCCGGGCGGCAGGCCCAGCGGCGCCTCGCCCTGCCACCGGGCCTCGGGACCGTCCGCGATCAGGGTTGCTATCGCATTGACGCCCACGAAGGACCAACGAGAGAAGGAGGCGCCAGGCTCCGCTGATTCGAGCAGGAAGGTGCCCGGACGCCCGCCGCTGAGCTTGCGGTACACCCCGACCGGGGTCTCGGCGTCGGCGAACAGGGTGCGGGTCAGCGGCGCCAGCCGGTGGGTCTTGGCGAGCTCGGGCAGCTGGGCCCGTTCGATGGTGGTCACCGGACGCCTCCCTGGACTGCGGCCAGCGGCGGCCCGGCGTCGAAGCAGCTGCGTTCTCCGGTGTGGCAGGCCGGCCCGGCCTGGTCGACCTGCACCAGCAGGGCGTCACCGTCACAGTCCAGCGCGATGGATCGGACGTACTGGACGTTGCCCGATGTGTCGCCCTTGCGCCAGTACTGCTGCCGGGACCGGGACCAGAAGGTGACCCGTCCGGTGGTCAGCGAGCGGTGCAGCGCCTCGTCGTCCATCCAGCCCAGCATCAGCACCTCGCCGGTGTCGTGCTGCTGGATCACCGCCGCGACCAGGCCCGCGGCGTCGCGTTTGAGCCGGTCCGCGATCTGCGCGTCCAGCCCGGAGGCAGGCGGTGGGGGCATCCTGCAATTCTGCCGTGCAGGGTTGGCCGGCCAGCCAGCGGGCGAAAACGGGGCGGCGGGCGCTCACCTGCTTCTCACCTGGGCGCCGCCGTTCCTCGCGATCGATGTCCCGGTTGCAGGGTGCCGCTCGGCGAGTCGTCCTGCTCCACGGCCAACGATCGGCCGCAGCGGGGATCAGCCGACAGCGGGGATCGGCCGGGGGCGATCAGCCGGGGGCGACGATCAGCCGGGGATCAGGGCGTGAACAGCGCCGATCAGCCGACGGCCGTCGACGGTCGCAGCGGCAGGGTGACCGTGACGGTGGTGCCGCCCTCGACGGAGGAGTCGAACTGCACGTGGCCGCCGTGCGCCTCGACGATCTGGGCCACGATCGCCATGCCCAGGCCGCTGCCGCCCTTGGCCCGGCTGCGCGCCTTGTCGGCCCGCCAGAACCGCTCGAAGACGTGCGCAGCCTCGTCCGGCGGCAGCCCCGGACCGGTGTCGATCACCCGCAACGCCACCGCCTCGCCGGCCGCCGTCTGGCCGGGGACGGCCTCCAGCCGGATCGGGCCGGCCGGGGTGTGGACGGCGGAATTGGTGGCCAGGTTGATCAGCACCCGCAGCAGCTGGTCGCGGTCGCCGACCACCACCGTGCCACCGGAGGCGGCGATGGTCAGGGGCCGCTCCGGGTACGCCGAGGACACCGCGGAGGCCGCCTCGGCCAGCAGCATGTCGACGTCCACCGGCTCTCGCCTGTTCGCCGTCGCCTGGTCGCCGCGGGCCAGCACCAGCAGGTCCTCGACCAGCCGCGACATCCGGGTGCCCTCGACCTCGATCCGGCGCATCGAGTCATCCGGGGAGTCGCCGGAACTGCCCTGCAGCCGGGACAGCTCGGCATAGCCGCGGATCGAGGTCAGCGGGGTGCGTAGCTCATGCGAGGCATCGGCCAGGAACTGCCGCATCCGCTCCTCGCTGCGCACCCGGGCCGCGAACTCGGCCTGGACGGCCTGCAGCAGCGTGTTCACCGAGGCGGCGACCTGCCCGACCTCGGTGCCGGGATCGGCGTCGGGCACCCGGCGGTCCAGGCCCGAGCCGTCCGGGGACAGCTCCGCGGTGACCTCTTGCGCCGTCCTGGTCACCCGGGTCAGCGGGCGCAGCCCGACCCGAACCCCCCAGCTGGTCAGGCCCGCGGCCAGCAGCACCGCGGTCGCCCCGACCGCCAGCTCCAGCACCAGCAGCCGCTGCAGGGTGTGGTCGACCTCCTCCATGGACAGCCCGGTCGCCACGGTGATGGTGTCCCCCAGGATCCGGAACTGCCGGGCGGTGACCCGCAGCCGCGCGCCGTCGGTGGTGGCGACGGTGCGCACCTTGGCCGGGTCGGCCAGGATCTGCTCGCGCTGACGGTCGGACAGGGTCAACGCCGACAGCGAGACGACGTTGGCGGTGACGGTGAGGGCCGTGGTTCCGTCGGACCGGTAACCGGCGATCCACTCCCGCTGGGGGGTGGCCAGCTGAGCGGCCCGGCCACCGCTGGGCCCCCCGACCGGGCAGACATTGCCGCCGGACAGGATGCACTCCCGGATGCTGGTGGCGTTGCCGCCGGCGACGTTGTTGAGCTGCTGGTCCAGCCGCTGCAGCAGGAACGGCCGGAGCAGGAAGTAGGTGGCAGCGCCGGTGATGGTCACCACCACCAGCAGCAGGGCGACCACGCCGACCACCAGGCGAGCGCTGAGGGTGCGCGGCAGCCAGCGCGACGGGCGGCTCTGGCCGGGCGCCGGGCGGCCCATCGCGGTCCGGCCGGCCGGGCCGTAGCCGCTCGGACTGGCCGGGCCGTAGCCGCTGGGGCTGGCGGGGCCATAGCCGCTGGGACTGGCCGGGCCGTAGCCGCTGGGACTGGCGGGGCTCGCCGGATAGCCCGGAGCAGCCGGATAGCCAGCGCCAGCGGGTTGGACGGGACCGGTCGGGTAGCCAGAACCAGCCGGGTAGCCAGAACCAGCCGGGTAGCCAGCCCCAGCCGGATAGCCAGACCCAGCCGGATAGCCAGACCCAGCGGGTGGAGCGGCGCCGACGGACCCGGCCGGGCCGTCAGGCTCAGCCCAACCAGTCGGGCCGCCAGCCTGCCCGGGGGTCGGACCAGCCTGCCCGGAGGCCGGAAGGGTCACCCCCGCGGCGCCTTGACCACATAGCCGGCGCCCCGGACGGTGTGGATCAGCTTGGGCTCGACGTGGTCGATCTTCTTGCGCAGGTAGCCGATGTAGAGCTCGACGATGTTGGACTGGCCCTGGAAGTCGTACTTCCACACCCGGTCCAGGATCTGCGCCTTGGACAACACCACCCGCTCGTTGCGCATCAGGTAGCGCAGCAGCTCGAACTCGGTGGCGGTCAGGTGCACCTCCTCGCCGGCCCGGGTCACCTCGTGGCTGTTCTCGTCCAGCTCGAGGTCGGCGACCCGGAGCACGCCGTCGCGCTCGGAGTCGGCCTGGGTGCGGCGCAACACGGCGTTCACCCGGGCCAGCAGCTCCTCGACGCTGAACGGCTTGACGACGTAGTCATCGGCGCCCGAGCGCAGCCCGGCCACCCGGTCGGTGGCAGCGTCCCGGGCGGTCAGGAAGATCACCGGGATCACCGAGCCGGCCGAGCGCAGGTGCTGCAGCACGGCGTGCCCGTCCAGGCCGGGCATCATCACGTCCAGCACCACCAGGTCCGGGTCGTACTGGGCGACCGCGGCCAGCGCGGCATGGCCGTTGTCGGCGGTCACCGCCTCGTAGCCGTCGAACCGCAGCGCCGAGGCCACCAGGTGCACCACGTTCTCTTCGTCATCGACGACCAGCACCCGGCGCTTGGCGCGCGGTGCAGGCTGGTTGGCGGACTGGGCGGCGGTAGAGCTGGACATGGGCTGAGGATCCCGGATGCGGGTAGGCACACCCTTAGCATCCCCTGTGAGCAGGCTGTGCGCTAGCTCGCGCCGCCCGCGGGACGGCTTCCGAACGGCTGCTCCCCGCCCGCGGGACGGCTTCCGAACGGCTGCTCCCCGCCCGCGGGGCGGCTTCCGAGCTGCTCCCCGCCCACCGGCCGCGTCGTCGGCTCGCCGGTCGCCACCGCCTGGCCGCCACGGGTCTGCACCCAGTGCCAGGACGGCGGCAGGCAGGCGAGCACCAGCGCCAGCAGCGACGCGCACAGCACCACGGCCGGCACCTGCGGCTCACCGGACGCGCGGTCGAGCAGCAGGTCCAGGGCGACGCCGAAGGTCAGCGCCTGGCCGGCGACGAACACCCAGCGATCCCAGCCGTTGAGCAACCGGCCCATCCCCCACAGCACGAAGATCAGGAAGGCGAGCGCGATCAGGCCCGCGACCAGCTCACCGGAACGGCTGTCGGTGATGTCGGGCTGGTCGACCTGGACGAAGCCGCCACGGACGATGAACAGGAACGAGTACACGATCAGGAAGGGCACCACCACCGTGCCGGCCGCCACCGCGCCGATGACGGTGGGCGGCGTACGGGTCGGGTCGGGCTCGCTCATCGCCCTGCCTCCTGTGCGTCCGCTGTGCCGGGCTGCCGGTGGAGAACCTAGCGTGGGGCCAAGTCGGGCGCCGTGCAACCGCGGCGCGCCGGAATGCCGGCGTCCAACCGTCCCGACACCAGCGCGATGGCCAGTCCCGCCAGCGCCAGCACGCCGCCCACCCGGCTGGGCCATTCGTAGCCCAGGCCCCGGTCGAGCACCAGGCCGCCGATCCAGGCGCCTAGGGCGTGGGCCAGGTTCAGGGTCGAATGGTTCAACGCGGCGGCCAGGGACTGCCCCTCGCGTGCCACGTCCATCAGCCGGGTCTGCAGGATCGGCACCAGCACCGAGCCGGTGATCCCGAAGATGAACACCGCCAGCACGGCGCCGGGCTTGGTGTGCGCCGCGTACCCGAAGCCGAACAGCACCACGGCGATGGCGAGCAGGGAGCCGTACAGGCTCGGCATCAGCGACCGGTCGGCCAGCCGGCCACCCAGCATCACCCCCACCGTCATGCCGATGCCGTAGACGGCCAGCAGGCCGGTCACCGCGGTCTGGCTGAAGTGCGCCAGCGTGGTCATCGTCGGGGTGATGTAGGAGTAGGTGGCGAACATGCCGCCGAAGCCGACCGTGCCGGTCAGCAGCGCCAGCCACACCTGGCGGTGCCGCAGGGCGCTGAGCTCGGTACGCATCGTCCTGCCCTGCTCGGCCGGGCGCTGCGGGATCCACAGCAGCACCGCGGCCAGCGTCAGCATGCCCAGCACGCCCACCAGGCCGTACGGCCAGCGCCAGCCCCACTGCTGGCCCACCAGGGTGGTGAGCGGCACCCCGACCACGTTGGCCACGGTCAGCCCGGCCAGCATCATCGACACCGCCCAGGCGCGCCGGTTGGGCGGCACCAGCGACGCGCCGACCAGCGCCCCGATGCCGAAGAACGCCCCGTGCGGCAGGCCGGAGAAGAACCGGGCCGCCACCAGGGTGGGGTAGCTGGGCGCCAGCGCCGAGGCGACGTTGCCGATCACGAAGGCGGCCATCAGCCACCAGAGCAGCCGCTTGCGGGGCAGCCGGGCGCCGAGCGCGGCGATCACCGGGGCCCCGACCATCACCCCGAGGGCATAGGCGGAGATGACATGCCCGGCCTGCGGGATCGAGATCCGGACGCCGTCGGCGATGTTGGGCAGCAGCCCCATCGAGACGAACTCGCCGGTGCCGATCGCGAAGCCGCCGATCGCCAGCGCGAAGATCGCCAGCGTGCCGCGCCGGCTGGTGGTCTCGCTCCGGGAGTTGGCGGGCAGGTCGGTTGCGGCGTCAATCACGTCCGGTTCCAGCACCTGGGGCCGCTGAGTTGTTCCCGGTCCGGTCGAACGTCACCGCCGCCGGTGCGCGTCCTCAGCAGTCGGCCAGCCCGCCGAAGTAGCCCTCGGTGAAGCGCTGGATCCGCTGCAGCGCGGTGGTCTCGTGCGCGCCGAACGCCTCCGGCGAGGGCACCAGCTTGATCACCGCCGAGGTCGCCTCGTCCATGTCCGGCGGCGAGAGCTGGAAGCCCTCGGACCGGCCGCTGTTCATCGCCGCGGTGAACGCGCCGCTGTAGCAGCTGGCGGCCAGCAGCGCGTCCCGGTCCTCGGTCGGCGCCCGGAACAGCTGGGCCCGCACCGCCATGCTCCAGCCGTAGACGAACAGCATGCCCAGCGCGTAGTCCGCCGGGGCGTCGTCGACCAGGGTCAGCCGGCCGGTGGCCCGGTCCACCCGCTTGTCCGGCAGGCTGTTGTAGGCCTGCCGGGCGAACTCGTCGCTGAAGTAGACGACATTGCCGCCCGGGCAGTAGTTGAACTCGGTGGTCCGGGCGTCCGGGCAGGTCGGGTCGTTGGTCTGATCGATACTGACATCGCGCCACTGCTTGTCCGCCGACCTCGCCGCGTCCGCCCAGAACCGGTTCAGCTCGATCTGCAGGGTGGACTGGTCGGGCGAGTCCGGCGTCGGATCGATGATCTGGGCGTAGGGCAGGTTGCCCCGTTGCAGGTAATCGATCTCGGTGGTGAAGGGGCGTTCGGTGAAGCGCCGCTGCTCGAACTCCTCCCCGAAGCAGAAGCCGACGCCGTTGGCGATCCCGTCGGCCATCGCCGACAGCCGGTCGAAGCCGTTGCCGTGCGAGATCTGGGCGGTGCTGAGCGGCGGCGGGTCCCGCACCTGCAGGTAACCCAGCAGCGTGGTCTCCAGCTGCTGTTGATCGACCGTCACGTGCGGGGTCCGGCCGTCCTGGACGGTGGCGATGAAGGCGCCGGCCGCGCAGTCGGCCTGGGTCTCGGTGAAGATGGTGGGAGGCGGGCTGCCGGCGTTGTCCTCGAAGATGCCCAGCCGCTGCTGGATGGCGTGGCCCCACTCGTGCGCGATCACCGCGGTGATCATGAACGGGCCGTACTTCTCGGCCAGCTGGCCGACCAGGTGGCCGGTATTGCGGTCATAGACCACTGAATCATCGACGGTGCAGAAGAAGGCGTTGTTCGCCGCGCCCCGCGGATCCCGGCGCAGGCAGGCGTTGCGGCGCAGCGCGGCGGTCATCTTGGTTCCGTCCACGGAGTAGATCCCGCCGCGCAGCTCCGGGTAGGCCCGGCCGCCGGAGATCTTGGGATAGTTCTCGCGCCAGAACTCCTGGAGATCCGCGACCGCGTTCTTGACCTGCTGGTCGAAGCGGGTACGGCCGTCGTTGACCACCCGGACGGCCGCGTTCGACGTGAAGTCGCCGCCCTCGCCACGGGCCGAGCCGGTGCTCTTCGGCCGCGGCAGGGACGGGTCGCAGGCCGACAGCACCAGGCTCAGCGGCACCAGCGCTGCGGCCAGCAGCAGGCGGACGTTGAGTGTCACGACGGTTCCCAGGTGGCAGGCCGCTGGCGGTGCTGGCCTGCGGCGCCCGACGGACGGGCAGTGCCTCAGGCTACCTGGCCGCGGCCCGCGCCGTCGGGCGGCAGGACCGTCAGCTAGATCGTGCGGGCAGCCGGACCGGGACCCCGGCTGCGGCCAGACTCTGCTTGACCTCGCCGATGCTGACCTGCTGGTAGTGGAACACGCTGGCCGCCAGCACGGCATCGGCGCCGGCCGCCACCGCCGGCGGGAAGTGCCGCGCCGCGCCGGCCCCGCCGCTGGCGATCACCGGCACCGACACCACCGCCCGGACCGCGGCGATCAGCTCCAGGTCGAAGCCGTCCCTGGTCCCGTCGGCGTCCATCGAGTTCAGCAGGATCTCCCCCGCCCCCAGCTCGGCCGCCCGCGCCGCCCACCGCAGCGCGTCGATGCCGGTGCCGCGCCGTCCGCCATGGGTGGTCACCTCGAAGCCGGACTCGGTCCCCGTCGCGCCGGCCGGCACCCGGCGGGCGTCCACCGACAGCACCAGCACCTGCCGGCCGAACCGGTCGGCGATCTCGGCCAGCAGCTCCGGACGGGCGATCGCGGCGGTGTTCACCCCCACCTTGTCGGCCCCGGCGCGCAGCAGCGTGTCGACATCGGCCGCCGAGCGCACCCCGCCGCCCACGGTGAGCGGGATGAACACCTGCTCGGCGGTCCGCGACACCACCTCCAGGGTGGTCTGCCGGCCGGCCGAGGACGCGGTGATGTCGAGGAAGGTCAGCTCGTCGGCGCCCTCGGCGTCATAGCGGCGGGCCAGCTCCACGGGATCGCCGGCGTCCCGCAGGCCGGTGAAGTTGACGCCCTTCACCACCCGGCCGTCCGCGACGTCGAGGCACGGGATCACACGCACCGCGACGGCCATGGTCAGGCCTCGGCTGCTGCGGCCACCGCGGCCAGCGCCTCGGCGAGGGTGAAGGCGCCGGTGTAGAGCGCCTTGCCGATGATCGCGCCCTCGACGCCGAGATCGCGCAGCTCCGCCAGCCGGCGCAGGTCATCCAGCGTGGACACCCCGCCCGAGGCAACCACCGGCCGGTCGGTGACCGCGCACACCGAGCGCAGCAGGTCCAGGTTCGGCCCGGTCAGGGTGCCGTCGCGGTGCACGTCGGTGACCACGTACCGGGCGCAGCCGTCGGCGTCCAGGCGGGCGATCGTCTCGTACAGGTCACCGCCCTCCGCCGTCCAACCCCGGGCGGCCAGCGTGGTGCCCCGGACGTCGAGGCCGACGGCGATCCGGTCGCCGTGCCGGGCGATCACCGACCGCACCCAGTCCGGGGACTCCAGGGCAGCGGTGCCGAGATTGACCCGGGCGCAGCCGGTGGCCAGCGCGGCGGCCAGCGACTCGTCGTCGCGGATCCCGCCGGAGAGCTCCACCGCGATGTCCAGCTGCCCGGTCACCTCGGCCAGCAGCTCGCGGTTGCTGCCGCGTCCGAACGCCGCGTCCAGGTCCACCAGGTGCACCCACTCGGCGCCGCCCTGCTGCCAGGCCAGCGCCGCGTCCAGCGGGCTGCCGTAGCCGGTTTCGGTGCCGGCCTCGCCCTGCACCAGCCGGACCGCGACGCCGCCGGCGACATCGACGGCTGGCAGCAGCACCAAGGGTGACCCGCTCATCTCCTGCTCCGATCCAGAAAGGCCGCGGCCAGCGCCGGAACCGCGATCGCCGCCACCAGCAGCACGCCGACCACCATGGCGAACGAGCGGGTCATGAGGTAGGTGAGCACCACCACGACCAGCAGCGCCGAGGCGATCACGGCGCGCCGTTCCTTGCGCCGGGCGGTGAGCCGGCCGCCCGGGGACTGGTTGCCGCGGCGGCGTCCGGTCAACGCCTGCCAGCGGGCCCGGCGCCGCCGGCGGGCGGCCTCGGCGGCCTGCCGCTGCTGGTGCAGCTCCAGCCGCTGGGCGGTCACCGCCTGGCGCTCGGCGCGCCGGAGCGCTCGTTCCTTGCTCATGACGCCGTCACAGGGTCCCCAGCCAGTTGGCCAGCAGCTGCGCCCCGGCATCGCCGGACTTCTCCGGGTGGAACTGGGTCGCCGACAGCGGCCCGGCCTCCACCGCGGCGACGAAGTCCTCGCCGTGCTCGGCGAGGGTGGCGGCATAGCCGGCGCGCCCATCGCTGGCGTGCCTAGCGCTGGCGTGCTCAGCGCTGGGCCGCTCAGAGCTGGGGCGCTCCGAGCGGGCGTGCTCGGAGCTGGGGTGCTCGGAGCTGGGATGCACCGCGTAGGAGTGCACGAAGTAGAACCGGGTGTCCTCGCCCACGCCGTCGAACAGCACCGACCCGGCCGGCGGGCGCACCGTGTTCCAGCCCATGTGCGGGATCACCGGGGCGTTCAGCTGCTCGACCCGCCCCGGCAGCAGTCCCAGCCCCGGTGTCTGGACGCCGTGCTCGATGCCGGCGTCGAAGAGCACCTGCATGCCGACGCAGATGCCGAGCACCGGGCGGCCGGCCTCGATCCGCTCGGCCAGGATGCGTTCGGCCCCGACCGCGCGCAGGCCCGCCATGCACGCCGCGAACGCGCCGACACCGGGCACCACCAGGCCGTCGGCCTCGATCGCCTCATGTGGATCGGCGCTCAACCGGACCTCGGCGCCGACCCGTTCCAGCGCCCGGACCGCCGAGCGGATGTTGCCCGAGCCGTAGTCGAGCACCA
>NZ_DASVSG010000170.1:0-2784 GCF_036388195.1 Jatrophihabitans sp.
TGAAAGGTCGTGCGGGCACTACGGTGAGACACGAGAGCCTCCGGGTCGGAGTGGGTCCTAGACAAACCACACCCCACCCGGAGGTTCTCACCGTTTCAAGCCGCCACGCCCACCACCAACGTCCTGGCCGAGTACATCTAGCGCACGGCCCGTCGCGCTAGAGGATGTCGAGCAGGTCGCGTACCACCGCGTCGGCCAGCAGCCGGCCACGCTGGGTGAGCACCAGCCGGCCGCGCGCCAGCGGCTCCCGCTCGACCAGCCCCCAGCGCAGGCACTGCTCGGCCTGCCGGGTGGCAGGCTCCGGCAGGCTGCTCAGGTCCAGCCCCTCGACCATCCGCACCTCGAGCATCAGCCGCTCGGTCAGCTGGTCCCGCCCGCCCAGGGTCTCCCGGCCGGCCGCGGGGCTGCGGCCGGCGTCCAGCGCCGCGGTGTAGCGGCTGGGGTGCTTGACGTTCCACCACCGGGTGCCGCCGATGTGGCTGTGCGCGCCGGGTCCTGCCCCCCACCAGTTGGCCCCGGACCAGTACAGCCGGTTGTGCCGTGACCGGCCGGCCGGCGTCCGGGCCCAGTTCGACACCTCGTACCAGCTGAAGCCGGCCGCGGCCAGGGTGTCGTCGGCCTGCAGGTAGCGGTCGGCGAGCACGTCGTCGTCCGGGGCTGCCACCGCGCCGGAGGACACCTTGCGGGCCAGCGCGGTGCCGTCCTCGACGATCAGGGCGTAGGCGCTGACATGGTCGGCGCCCGAGCCGATCGCGGCGTCCAGCGAGGCCTGCCAGTCGGCGTCGGTCTCCCCCGGCGTGCCGTAGATCAGGTCCAGGTTGACGTGGGAGAAGCCGGCCGCCCGGGCCTCGGCCACCGCCTGGACGGCGCGCTGCGGCCGGTGCTGGCGCTCCAGCACCGCCAGCACGTGCCCGACCGCGGACTGCATGCCGAGCGAGATGCGGGTGAAGCCGGCCGCCCGCAGCTTGGCCAGGTAGGCCGGGGTCACCGTCTCCGGGTTGGCCTCGGTGGTGATCTCGGCATCCGGGGCCAGGCCGAACTCGGCGCCGATCTCGGCCAGCACCAGGCCCAGGTGCTCGGCGGGCAGCAGGGTCGGCGTGCCGCCGCCGAAGAACACCGTCGACACCGGCGGCGCGCTGGCCGGCAGCACGGCGCGGGCCAGCCTGATCTCGCCCAGCACCGTGTCGGCGTAGGAGCCCTGGCTGACCCCCGGCCCCAGCTCCTGGGCGGTGTAGGTGTTGAAGTCGCAGTAGCCGCACCGGCTCGCGCAGAACGGCACGTGGACGTAGAAGCCGAACGGCCGCTGCGGCAGGCTGAGCAGCGCGGTCTCGGTCAACCGGCCGTGCGGCGGCGCCGGATCGCCGAGCGGCAGTGCGGATGGCATGCCTCCAGTGTTAGATGCCTACAGCGCACGGCTGCACCCGACCCGCCGACGGGTGGCCAAAGCCGCTCGCCGCGAGCCGTTCGGCGGTCACCTGCGAGGAGTTCGAGAGCCCGTGAGCACGGTCGGATACGAGGTGGCGGAGTCCGTCGCCAGGATCACCCTGGACTCCCCGCAGCGGCGCAACGCGCTGTCGGCGGACCTGCTCGGCCAGCTGCGCCGGCGGCTCGACGAGGCTGCCGCCGACCCGCGGGTGCGCGCCGTGGTGCTGGGCCACACCGGCCCGGTGTTCTCCTCCGGGATGGATCTGACCACGGTGGCCGGCGTCGCCGCCGAGGACCAGCCGATCGTGGCGTTCCCCGCGCTGCTGCAGCGGATCTGGGAGTTCGACAAGCCGGTGATCGCCCAGGTGGAGGGCAAGGCGCGGGCCGGGGGCATCGGACTGATCGCGGCCTGCGACATCGCGGTCGGCGCCGAGCACGCCGATTTCGCGTTCACCGAGGTGCGCCTGGGCCTGGTGCCGGCGGTGATCTCGGTGCCGGTGCTGCCCAGGCTCGCGCCGCGGCCGGCGCTGGAGCTGTTCCTCACCGGCGAGACCTTCGGCGCGGCGCGGGCCCGCGAGATCGGCCTGCTCAACAGCGTCAGCGCCGACGTCCGGGCCGAGGTGGACCGCTACGCCGCGATGCTGCGGCTGTGCGAGCCGGCCGCGCTGGCCGGCGTCAAGCAGTTGCTGCGCCGAGACCGGACGTCGGAGTCGGTGGCCGAGGAGCTGGCCCGGATGAGCGCGCTGTCGGCGAGCTACTTCGCCGGCCCGCAGGCGCAGGAGGGCATCGCTGCCTTCGCCGCCAAGCGGCCGCCGTCCTGGGCCGTCTGAGCGAGGCCCGCCGCGCTGATGACCCGGTGCGTCCCGGTGAGCTGCGGGCCGGTCGGCTGCGAGCCGGCTCCGGAGCGGCCGTCGGCGGCTCGGACCGCGTAGCCGATCACCAGCAGCACGATGAGGATGATCAGCACCAGCAGCGGACGCCGACGCCAGGACGTCCGGGGAAGTGCCACCGCACCAGCCTAGAGGCCGCATCCGATGCCACACCCGAAGGAGCAGACGTGGACGACGCGATGACCGCGGGCACCATCTCGATCGCGGGCGCGGGCGGTGATCAGATCGAGGCCTACTACGCGGGGCCGGCCGGCGGCGGGGCGCGCGGCGGGGTGGTGCTGATCCACCACCTGCCCGGCTATGACCGCTGGAGCAAGGAGGTGGCCCGCCGGTTCGCCGTCGATGGCTATTCCGTGCTGCTGCCCAACCTGTACTCCCGCGAGGCGCCGGGCGCCGACCCGGACGACGCCGCGGCCGTCGCCCGGGCGCGCGGCGGGATCGCGGACGAGCAGCTGGTCGGCGATGTCGG
>NZ_DASVSG010000171.1:0-29973 GCF_036388195.1 Jatrophihabitans sp.
CGGCCCAGCAGGGGGGCCAGTTCCCCAGCCAGCAGGCCGGCCAGCCTCGCCAGTCCGGTAACTGGGCGCCGCCGGCGTGACCAGGCACGGCACCGGCGCTGACCGTCCCGCGAGCCCCGGCCAGGCTGTGCCGCCGGCCCAGCAGGAGGCGGTGCTGCGACGGCTGGAGTACGCCGTGCGCAACAAGCTCGACGGTTTGCTGCTGGGCAGCTATCTCGGCCTGGTGCCCGGGCCAGGCAGCGAGCCGGGGGAGTCCCGCCAGTACTACCCCGGTGACGACGTCCGGCGGATGGACTGGCCGGTCACCGCCCGGACCATGACCCCGCACGTCCGCCAGACCGTCGCCGACCGGGAGCTGGAGACCTGGCTGGTGGTGGACCTGTCGCCGAGCCTGGACTTCGGCACCGTCGTCATGGAGAAGCGCGAGCTGGTCTTCGCCGCCGCGACCGCGATCACCCACCTGACCGCCAAGGCCGGCAACCGGATCGGGGCGATCATCACCACCGGCGAGCAGATCATCCGCGTCCCCGCGGTGGCCGGCACCAACCACGCCCGCTACCTGATGCGCAAGCTGGCCAACACCCCGCGGGCGTCCGAGGGTCGGCGCGGTGACCTGGCGATGGCGCTGGAGCAGGTCCGGCGGCCGCCCCGGCGGCGCGGCATGGTGGTGGTGATCTCGGACTTCCTCGGCGACCAGGACTGGGAACGGCCGCTGCGCGGGCTGGGCGACCGGCACGAGCTGCTCGGCATCGAGGTGCTCGATCCCCGGGAGCTGGAGCTGCCCGCCGCGGGCCTGGTGACCTTCGTCGACCCCGAGACCGGCGAGCAGCTGGAGGTGCAGACCTCCGACGTCCAGCTCCGGCAGCGCTACGCCGAGGCTGCCGCCGAGCAGCGCAGCCAGATCGCCTCGATGCTGCGCCGGGCCGGAGCCGACCAGTTGCGGCTGCGCACCGACTCCGACTGGCTGTCCGACATCGTGAAGTTCGTCGTCACCCGCCGCCGCGGGGTGGCCGTCCGCCCGCCCTCGCGCGCCGGAATGAGTGGGGTGCACTGATGCATTTCAGGTCGCCGTACTGGCTGTTCATCCTGCTGGCCGTCGCCGCCGTGGCGCTGGCGTACCTGCTGGTGCAGCTGCGTCGGCGCAAGTTCGTGGCCCGGTTCAGCAACACCCAGCTGCTGGCCAGCGTGGTGCCCCGGCGGCCGGGCTGGCGCCGGCACCTGACCTTCGCGCTGCTGCTGGTGGCGCTGACGGTGCTGTCGCTGGGGGTGGCCGGGCCCACCGCCTCGGTCCGGGTGCCGCAGGAGAGGGCCACCGTGATGCTGGCCATCGACGTGTCGCTGTCGATGCAGGCCACCGACGTGCTGCCCAGCCGGCTGGAGGCCGCCCAGCAGGCCGCCGAGGAGTTCGCCGACCTGCTGCCCAAGCGGATCAACCTCGGGCTGGTGAAGTTCGGCCGGGCCGGCAACGTGCTGGTGCCGCCCACCCTGGACCGCGAGGTGGTCAAGCGGGCGATCGCCGGCCTGCAGCTGGAGCAGTACACCGCCATCGGCGAGGGGGTCTTCGCCTGTCTCGACGCGCTGAACACCTTCAGCCGGACTGCCACCGCGACGAACGAGAAACCCGCGCCCGCGCGGGTGGTGCTGCTCAGCGACGGCTACAACACGGTGGGGCGCAAGGTGTCCGAGGCCGCGGACGAGGCCAAGAAGGTCAGCACGCCGGTGTCGACGATCGCCTTCGGCACCGACAGCGGAACGGTCGAGGTGCAGGGCACCGTCCAGGCGGTGCCCTCGGACAAGGTGACCCTGCGTGGCCTGGCCCAGGCCACCGGCGGCTCGTTCCACACCGCGGCGTCGGTGCAGGAGCTGCGGTCGGTCTATGAGGACATCGGCTCCCAGATCGGGTACACCACCGCCCAGCGCGACATCAGCTGGCGGTTCATGCTGGCCGGGCTGCTGATGGCGATGGCCGCCGGCGCGACGTCGCTGCTCTGGTCGGGCCGGCTCAGCTGACCGGCGGCCGGGGTTCATCCGGCCTACCTGATCGGCGGGCGGGGAGTTCACCCGGTCCCGAGTCGGAGCTGCTCACCTATCGGCTAGCGTGAGCGGAGTGAGTCGATCTGTGCTGGTGACTGGTGGCAACCGTGGGATCGGTCTGGCGATAGCCCGGGCGTTCAGCGAGGCGGGTGACAGGGTCGCGGTGACCCACCGCGGCAGCGGCGCGCCGGAGGGGCTGTTCGGAGTGCGCTGCGACGTGACCGACGAGGAGTCGGTGGACCGGGCGTTCAGCGAGGTCGAGGCCGAGTTCGGACCGGTCCAGGTGCTGGTGTCCAACGCCGGCGTCACCGACGACAAGCTGCTGATGCGGATGAGCGAGGACTCCTTCACCGGAGTGCTCGACGCCAACCTCACCGGCGCCTACCGGGTCGCCAAGCGGGCCACCGCCGGCATGGTCAAGGCCCGGGGCGGCCGGATGGTGTTCATCTCCTCGGTGGTGGCGCTGACCGGCGCGCCCGGGCAGGCCAACTACGCCGCGAGCAAGGCCGGCCTGATCGGGCTGGCCCGCTCGATCGCCCGCGAGCTCGGCAGCCGCAACATCACCGCCAACGTGGTGGCGCCAGGCTTCATCGAGACCGACATGACGGCGGTGATGACCGAGGCCCGCAAGAGCGAGGTGCTGGCCAGCGTGCCGCTGCGCAGGTACGGGTCGGTGGCCGAGGTCGCCGAGGTGGTCCGGTTCCTGGCCTCCGACGCCGCCGGCTACGTCAACGGCGCGGTCCTTCCGGTCGACGGCGGCCTCGGCATGGGGTTCTAGTCACGGGGTTCTAGGCATGAGGTTCTAGGCATGGGGTTCTAGGCACGGGGTTCTAGGCATGGGGTTCTAGGCAGCGACCGGCTCATCGGCAGCGGAGGGGATTTCACGACATGGGACTTCTGGACGGCAAGCGGTTGCTGGTCACCGGCGTGATCACCGAGACCTCGATCGCGTTCTCGGTCGCCAAGGTCGCGCAGGAGCAGGGCGCCGAGGTGGTGCTGACCGGCTTCGGCAGGCTGTCGCTGGTCGAGCGGGTGGCTCGCCGGTTGCCCAAGCCGGCGCCGGTGGTCGAACTCGACGTGACCTCGCCCGAGCACCTCGAGGCGCTGGCCGACCGGGTCCGCGAGCACGTCGACGGCCTGGACGGGGTGCTGCACTCGATCGGGTTCGCCCCGGCGTCCTGCCTGGGCGAGGGCTTCCTGGACGCCCCGTTCGCCGACGTGGCCACCGCGATGGAGGTGTCTGCGTTCAGCTTCAAGTCGCTGGCCGTGGCGACGTTGCCGCTGTTCGGCGAGTCCGGCGGCTCGATCCTGGGGATGGACTTCGACGCCCGGGTCGCCTGGCCTGCCTACAACTGGATGGGCGTGGCCAAGGCCGCGCTGGAATCCACCTCCCGGTACCTGGCCCGCGAGCTCGGCCCCCGCCGGATCCGGGTGAACCTGGTGGCGGCCGGGCCGGTACGCACGATGGCGGCCAAGAGCATTCCGGGCTTCGTCCAGTTCGAGGAGGCATGGGAGGGCCGGGCGCCGCTGGGCTGGGACATCAATGACGCCACGCCGGTCGCGATGAGCTGCGCCGCCCTGATGTCGGACTGGTTCCCGGCGACCACCGGCGAGATGATCCACGTCGACGGCGGCTTCCACGCGATGGGTGTCTGAGGCGCATGGGTTTCTGAGGCGCATGGGTGTCTGAGGCCACGCCGGCCTGCGCGGTAGCTTCGTAAGGGTGACTGAGCCCGCCGTCGACTCGTTCCTGCTGCTGTCCTTCGGCGGCCCGCAGGGCCCTGACGAGGTGATGCCGTTCCTGCGCAACGTCACCGCCGGTCGCGGGGTGCCGGACGACCGGCTGGCCGCGGTGGCCGAGCACTACCAGCACTTCGGCGGCATCTCGCCGATCACGGCGCAGAACCAGGCGCTGCTGGCGGCGCTCGGCGCGGAGTTCGGCCGGCGCGGGATCGACCTGCCGCTCTACTTCGGCAACCGGAACTGGCATCCCTTCCTCACCGACACCGCCCGGCAGATGGCCGCCGAAGGCCGCCGGCACGCGCTGGTGCTGGCCACCAGCGCCACCGGCTCGTACTCCGGCTGCCGGCAGTACCGGGAGGACCTGGCGCGGGCTGCTGACGAACTCGCCGGAGCAGGTTCGGACGCGCCCCGGTTCACCAAGCTGCGGCATTACTTCGACCACCCCGGTTTCATCGCCGCCAACGCGGCCGCGGTGCGCCGGGCGCTGGCAGAGCTTCCCGCCGACCTGCGCGACGAGGCCCGGCTGGTGTTCACCGCGCACTCCGTCCCGGTCTCGATGAACGACACGGCAGGCCCGGACGGCGGCCTCTACCTCGTCCAGCACCACGAGACCGCCCGGCTGGTGGCCGAGTCGGTCCGCGGCGCGCAGGCCCGCTTCGACCTGGTGTGGCAGTCCCGGTCCGGTCCGCCGCAGGTGCCGTGGCTGGAGCCGGACATCAATGACCACCTCCGGGCGCTGGCCGCCGAGGGCGTGCCCGCGGTGGTGGTGGCGCCCACCGGATTCGTCTCCGACCATCTCGAGGTGCTCTGGGACCTCGACAATGAGGCGCGCGAGACGGCGGCCAAGCTGGGGCTGGGGTTCGTCCGGGCCAGCACGGCCGGCACCGACCCGGCGTTCGTGGCCGGCCTGGTGGACCTGGTGGAGGAGCAGTTGGCCGGCCGGCCTCCGGTCTACCTGAGCACGCTCGGGTTGTGCGGCCAGGACTGCCCCGCCGGCTGCTGCCCGGCCCCGGCGCGCCGCGGCTGAGACTGACCGGTCTGCTGACAGCTGGGGTCACGCCCTCGGGTGACGCCCAGCTCGGGTCACGGCCAGCTCGGGTCACGGCCAGCTCGGGATCACCGTCGGTCCCGCGATCACGGCCCGGCGGAGACCTCGGCCGCCGCGTTGTAGCCGGCCAGCAACGCCCGGCGGACCGCCAGCCGCAGCGGCGCCAGCGCCTGGTCGCGCTCGGCGACCGCGCCGGCGGTGAGCTGGGCGGTGCCGTCCGAATCGACCACGATCAGCACCGCGGACAGCCGCTCGGCCTGCGCGATCAGCCGGACCGCGCGGGGCGGATGGCTGGCCGGCAGGTGCAGCCGCTCACCGGCGCGCCGGGCATCCGACAGCGCCGGGGCGATGTCGTTGAGCCAGCTGGTGACCCCGCGCCGGGCGAACAGCGACGCGGTCTCGCGGATCGACTCGGTCAGGTCGTGCTCGGCGTCGGCCATGCTGATCGGGTCCGGCGGCAGCTCGCTGACCTCGGCCCGCTGCCAGATCAGCTCCCGGCCGGCGCTGCTCGGAGTCTCCCGGCCGGGCAGCACCGTCAGCCCGAAGTCCCGGCCGTAGACCGCCTCACCGGCCGTCAGCGCGGCGTTGCGGAACGCCGGCGGCCCGGCCAGGCCCCGGATGTCACCGGGAACCGGCAGGGCCAGCGTCAAAGCGGACGTGCCGGCCCGCTTCCACTCGGCCAGCGCTGCCCCGACCGGGCTCGGCCCGGGACCGAAGCCGGGGCCGCCGACATGGCGGCCGTCGCCGGTGACGGCATCGAGCACGTCATCGAACGCCACGGCGCCCGCCAGCCAGGCAGAGCCCCAGGCAGCGAGTTGGGCACATCGTCGTTCGATCGGCACAGCTGCCAACGGTACCTAACGGCTGCGCCGGGCGTGGGCTTCCCCCGCTGCTGCCGGGGTGATCCCTAAGCTGCTGGGCGTGTATCCCGACGATGTGCTGGCCAGCGGTTCTACCCGTCGCCGTAAGGCTGTTCGGCAGATTCCCGCCGAGCTGGACCTGGTGGTCGAGACCCTGGACGGCTACTGCGGAGCGGTGGTGGCGGTGGGCCGCACCGTCGTCGCCGGCGAGCAGCGGGACACCGTCACGCTGGCCGACCGCTTCGACCGGCGGCGGCAGTTCCCGATGCTGCCGGCCAGCTTCCTGCTCGAGGGCGAGCTGGTGACGCTGGTCCGGCCGCTCCCGGCAGCGGCCGCGCCGGCTCGTCCCGGCCGCACCGCCTCGGGCTCGGTCGCGGTCGCCGGGGTGAAGGCGCAGGTCGCGAAGGCCAGCCGGATCTGGGTCGAGGGCGTGCATGACGCGGCCCTGGTGGAGCGGATCTGGGGCGAGGACCTGCGGATCGAGGGGATCGTGGTGGAGCCGCTCGGCGGGATCGACGAGCTGGCCGAGCACGTCCGCCGGTTCCAGCCCGGCCCTGGCCGCCGGCTCGGGGTGCTGGTGGACCACCTGGCGCCGGGCTCGAAGGAGACCCGGATCGCCGCGACCGTCAGCTCGCCGCACGTCCTGGTCAACGGCCATCCCTATGTCGACATCTGGCAGGCGGTGAAGCCCACCGCCCTAGGTATCCAGGCATGGCCGGTCATCGGCCGCGATGTGGAGTGGAAGGACGGCATCGCCGCGGCGCTCGGGGTCTCCGACGCCCGCGAGATGTGGCGGCGGGTGCTGGCATCGGTGAACAGCTTCGCCGACGTCGAGGTGCCGCTGCTGCGCTCGGTCGAGGAGCTGATCGACTTCGTGACGGCCTGAGGGCCGGACACGACGACGTCAGAACGGCGTGGCGTTCCAGGGTTTCTGTGCGGTCCAGAACATCGATTCCAGCCGGGCCGCCGCGCCGGGCGTCTCCTCGTCGACCAGGCCGGCCAGTTGCTGCGAGCGCACGGTGCTGCCGCCGAGGTAGATGCCGGCCAGCGCGCGTTGGGACAGCTGCAGGTCCGCGGTCGCTGCCGGGGTGGCTCGGCACTCGGCATGGGTGGGCCCGCCGTCCAGGGTGTACCGGCCGGCTGCCCAGCCGCCGTCCCGGTCGACCACCTCCAGCACCAGCCGGTCGGTGCCGGCGTAGCGGCGGGTCGAGAGCGCCGCGGGGACGTCCAGCAGCCGCAGCCAGTCGTTGTCGCCGGTGCGGGTGCGCTGGGCCGCCCGGCCGTCGGACAGCAGCCATTCCAGCGGCTCGTCCACCGGGTAGGCGCGCAGCAGCAGCACCCGTACCAGGTCGAGGTTGAGCAGGTAGTGCCACAGCGCCCGGTAGGCGTCCTCGGTGGCGGCCAGCACCTCGTCGATGGTGACCTGGGTCTGATCGGGCTCCTGGAACAAGTCGCCGTCATGGGCTCGCCACACGGCGTAGCCGTCCACCCGGCCGTCGGCGTTGCGGGCCACCACGCAGACCGGCTCCCGCGCACCTGGCGGTCGCAGGCCCCGCAGGCCCAGCCGGCGCTGCCAGTCGGGCGTGGTCCGGTCGATCTGGCCGGCTCGCTGCAGCCGAGCCCGGTGATGCACCTCGGCGGCGGGTTCGAGCAGGTCGTCCGGCTCGACGCCGATCAGCTCGTGCGGTGTCTTCGGTGGCAGGATCTGCGGCCGTCGCAGCGACAGGATCCGGTAATTGGAGCTCATCACGGCGGGCCAGTACCCGAACCGGCCGTAGATCGCCCACTCCGCGGCCAGCAGCAGGCTCGCCACCTCGCCCCGGTCCTTGGCATCCTGCAGCGACTGGGTGAGCATCCGGGTGAGCAGGCCGCGCCGCCGGTGGGTGGCCGCCACCGTCACCTGGGTGAGCGCGTCGATCGGAAGCTCGGCGCAGTTCCCCGGTCCGGACGGGATGGTCAGGGTGGTGGGGAACGTCCGCAGGGTGGCCACGCAACGGCCGTCGACATAGCCCCCGAACACTCGGTCGGGGTCCCATACCTCGCGCCACCAGGGCAGCGTGTGCTCGCCGCCGGCGGCAGGGTTGGCCAGCAGCGTGGTGCGCAGGGCGCGCAGCCAGGGCACGACCTCGTCGAACGGAACGTGCCTGATCTCCGGTGTCGACGTCATGGCCCGACCCTGTCACAACGCCCGGGTGCCGTCGCGCGATTGACGCCCGGCTCGCCGGATCAGGCGGCTGTGCCGCCTCAGAGCCAGCTGACCCGGCCGTGCAGCGCGGCGTAGCCGACGAAGCTGACGATGTCGATCACGCTGTGCGCGATGATCAGCGGCAGCACCCGCTTGGTACGGGTGAACCACCAGCCGAACAGCGCTCCCATGATGAGGTTGCCGATGAAGCCGCCGATGCCCTGGTAGGTGTGGTAGCTGCCGCGGATCAACGCGCTGATGAGGATCGCCCGCCCCGCCGGCCAGTTCATCTCCCGCAATCGGGTGAGCAGGTAGCCGACGATCACGATCTCTTCCAGCACCCCGTTCTGGATGCCGTCCAGGATCAGCACCGGATACCGATACCAGACCTCGGCCAGGCCGGACGCCTGCAACTCGGCGTTGATGCCCAGGTGCCGCGCCAGGATCACCAGCCCCAGGCCGGGCACTCCGATCAGCGCGGCGAACCCCAGCCCCTGCAGGGTTTCCCGCTTCAGCCGCAGTCGATCCAGCCCGATGCCGAAGCCGGGCAGCGCCGGCACCCGGCTCAACAGCAGCAATGCCAGCAGCGCCGGGACGATGGCGTTGAGCAGCCCGAGCAGCTGGTAGGACAGGTCCACCCAGGCGCGCGGGCTCTCCGACGGGTTGAGCGTCGCGGTGGCGTTACGGAAGCCGCCGCGGGTCTGGATGTCGAGGAAGTTGACCCAGGAGTAGAGCGCCGAGATTCCCAGCGACACCCCGAGGACGAGCAACACCTCCAGGCCCAGCCGGCCGGCGCGCCGGGTGCTGGCCGGTGTCGACGCGCCACCCTCCGACCCGGCAGCCGGAGTGTCTGATCCGGCTGCTGAGCCCGATTCCGGGTCGAGGTCGGCTCCTGGCACCGGCGAGGCGGAGGTCACCTATCCATTCTGGCCGTAGCGCAAGCCGACCTCCTGGCAGGCCCGGCAGATGTCGGCGGAGATGATGCCGGCGCGCATCAACCGCCCGAACAGGACGCAGCCCAGGCACAGCGCGAACGCCGATTCCAGCAGCGCTGCCAGCAGGATCATCGCCAGCAGCGCCCGCGCCGGCCCGGTCGCGCCGAAGCCGAGATGCGCCACCGCGGCGGCGGTGCTGAGGGTGGCGCCGATGGCCTGGGCAAACCGCTTCGGCGGGCCCGGCACCAGCTTCGGCGTTCCCAGCCTGGGCGCGACCACCCGCGTCGCCAGCAGCCCGAGCGGGCTGAACCGCGGGCCGGCTGCCACCCGGAGCAGGAAGCCGACCGCGATCGGCAGTGCCAGCCAGGTCATGCCGGGGATGAGGGCCAGTGCGGTCAGCAGGACGACACCAGCCGCGACCACCCGGGCCGCCTTCTCGTTCACCGGGTTCGGAAAGCTGAACAACTGTGTCATGTGAACGACCGTGTCATTTCAACAACTGTGTCATTTCAACAACTGTGGTCATCTCAGCAGAATCTGTGTCATCTCAGCAGGATACGGCCGGTCCGGATCAGTGGCCGCGGGCTATCCACTCGTCCAGGTGCGGCACTTCGTCGCCGATGGACGTCGACTCGCCGTGACCGGTGTGCACCACGGTGGCGGCCGGCAGGGTGAACAGCTGATAGCGGATGGTGTCGAGCAGGGTGCCGAAGCTGGAGAACGACCGGCCGGTGGCGCCCGGGCCGCCCTTGAACAGGCTGTCGCCACTGAATACGGCACCCAGCTCCGCGGCGTAATAGCAGACCCCGCCGGGAGAGTGCCCGGGAGTGTGGCGCGCCTGCAGCGACACACCGGCCACCTGGATCAGCTCGCCGTCGGCCAGCGGGACGAAGTCGAAGTCCGGATGGGTCTGGCGCCACAGCACCTCATCGGCCGGGTGCAGCCGCACCGGGGCGCCGGTGGCCTCGCTCAGCTGCCGGGCGACGGTCACATGGTCGTCGTGGGCATGGGTGCACAGGATCGCCGTCAGCTTCCGGCCGCCGATCAGCTCGAGGATCGGCTCCAGCCGGTGTGGAGCGTCGATGACCACACACTCGGTGTCGTCGCCCAGCAGCCAGACGTTGTTGTCGACCTCCCAGCTGCCGCCGTCGAGGTTGAACGTCCCCGAGGTGGTGGTGTGCTGGATTTCGGCGCTCATGACCCCTGCCTCTCCGCTCCTCGCTCGTGCCTCGCTGCGATGCTCGCTCATGACCCCTGCCTCTTCGCGCGAGCGCTCATCGGGAGATGAGCTGCGCTCCTCGCTCGTGCCTCGCTGCGATGCTCGCTCATTCGAAGACGACCACCGAACGGAGCACGTCGCCGTGGTGCATCTTGGTGAACGCCTCCTCGACATCGGCGATCCCGATGGTCTCGGTGACGAACTTGTCCAGCGGCAATCGGCCTTGCAGGTACAGCTCGATGAACATCGGGAAGTCCCGGGACGGCAGGCAGTCGCCGTACCAGGAGGACTTCAGCGCGCCGCCGCGGCCGAAGACGTTGAGCAGCCCCAACTCGACCCGGGCCTCGGGGTTCGGAACGCCCACCAGCACCACCGTGCCGGCCAGGTCCCGGGCCATGAAGGCCTGCTTGTAGGTGTCGGGAACGCCCACCGCGTCCACCACCACGTCAGCGCCGAAGCCGCCGGTGGCCTCCCGGATCGCCTCCACCGGATCGGCCGTCGTGGAGTTCACCACGTGGGTCGCGCCGAACTCGCGGGCCCACGCCAGCTTCCGCTCGTCGATGTCCACGCCGATGATGGTCGTCGCGCCGGCCAGCCGCGCCCCGGCGATCGCTGCCATGCCGACCCCGCCGCAGCCGATGACCGCGATCGAGTCGCCCCGGCCGACCCCGCCGGTGTTGATCGCCGCGCCCAACCCGGCCATCACGCCACAGCCGAGCAGTCCGGCCACCGTGGCCGACGCCCGCGGGTCGACCTTGGTGCACTGGCCGGCCGCCACCAGCGTCTTGTCGGCGAACGCGCCGATGCCCAGCGCCGCGGAGAGCTCCGTGCCGTCCTCCAGCGTCATCTTCTGGGTGGCGTTGTGGGTGTTGAAGCAGTACTGCGGCCGCCCTCGCAGGCAGGCTCGGCACTGCCCGCACACCGCCCGCCAGTTCAGGATCACGAAGTCGCCCGGGGCCACCTCGGTGACGCCGGGGCCCACGCTCTCGACGATCCCGGCGGCCTCATGGCCGAGCAGGAACGGAAAGTCGTCGCTGATGCCGCCGTTGCGGTAATGCAGATCCGTGTGGCACACCCCGCAGGCGCCGATGGCGACCACTGCCTCGCCCGGGCCCGGGTCGGGAACGTTGATGGTGACCAGCTCCACCGGCTGGTCCTTGCTGCGGGCGATGACGGCGCGGACTTGTTGGCTCATGCCTACTGTTTACCGGACGTCCCCGACGAAACGCAGCCGGGCCGGGTCGAAGCGAGGGCGAAGTGGCCGATGTCGTGGTGGTGGGCGCCGGGATCGTCGGCGCCGCGGTGGCCTACGAGCTCGCGCTGGCCGGCGCCGCGGTCACGCTGGTGGACAAGTCGCTGCCGGCCTCGGGCGTGACCGCCGATTCCTTCGCCTGGATCGGCGGCCCGTCCGGCGCCGACGTGCCGGACGGCAGCTCGCCCCTCCGCCGGGGTGCGTTGGCGGCGTACCGGCGTCTGGAAGCGCAGGTGCCGGGTGTCCGGGTGCGGTGGACCGGCTCGTTGGCCTGGGACGGGCACGGCCTGCCGGAGGAGCGCAGCCTCGGTCCCGACGAGCACCTGCTCGACGCGGCGCGGATCGGCCGGTTGGAGCCGAACCTGGCGGCGACACCGGCCCGCGCGCTGCACAAGGACAGCGACGGCGCCGTCGATCCGGTCCGGGTGACCGACGCGCTGGTGGCCGCGGCGCGCGCTCACGGCGCCCGGCTGATCGTCGGAGCCGCGGTCACCGCGGTCAGCGCGCCGGACGGCCGGGTCACAGGGGCGCAGACCTCCCACGGCTTCCTCGCAGCCGACACCGTGGTGATCACCGCCGGAGTCGACGCGCCGGTGCTGTGCGCGCCGCTGGGGTTCGAGCTGCCCATCGCGCCTTCGCCTGCCCTGCTGCTGCGCTTCACCGCCGCGCCGGGCTTGGTGCGCACGCTGGTGGCCAGCCCGCACCTGGAAGTCCGGCAAGCCGCGGACGGCCAGCTGCTGGTGGCCGCCGGCTACCACGGGGAGGCCAGCCAGGACGATCTGCGCCGAGCCGCCCACGAGATGCTGAGCCGCCTCACCGCCACCTTCGCCGGCCCACCCGACATGAGCCTGGTCAGCGTCCGCCTCGCGGCACGGCCGATGCCCGCCGACGGCCTGCCCGTGATCGGGCCGCTCCCCGGGGTCAGCGGGGTGTACGTGGCGGTGATGCACTCAGGCGTGACCCTGGCGCCGGTCGCGGGACGGCTCATCGCCACCGAGATCATCGACGGCATCGAGGCCGGCGAGCTCAGCGGCGTCCGCCCTGCCCGCTTCCGCGCAGGGGCCGGCGCCTAGGCGCTGGGGTACGGGCGGCTGGTGGGCCCGGTGTAGAGCTGCCGGGGCCGGCCGATCTTGGTGTCCGGGTCGTTGATCATCTCGTGCCACTGGGCGATCCAGCCGGGCAGCCGGCCGATCGCGAACAGCACCGTGAACATCCTGGTCGGAAAGCCCATCGCCCGGTACAGCAGCCCGGTGTAGAAATCGACGTTCGGGTAGAGCTTGCGGCTGACGAAGTAGTCGTCGGCCAGGGCGTAGCCCTCCAGCTCCATCGCGATGTCGAGCAGGTCATCGCGCTTGCCCAGCGCCGACAGCACCTCGTCCGCGGTCTTCTTGATGATCGCCGCCCGCGGGTCGTAGTTCTTGTAGACCCGGTGCCCGAAGCCCATCAGCTTGACGCCGGCTTCCTTCTTCTTCACCCGCTCGACGAACTGCTTCACATCGCCGTCGTCGTCGCGGATCGCCTGCAGCATGTCCAGGACGGCGCTGTTGGCGCCGCCGTGCAGCGGCCCGAACAGCGCGTTGATCCCGGCCGAGATCGAGGCGAACAGGTTCGCGTTCGACGAGCCGACCAGCCGGACGGTGGAGGTCGAGCAGTTCTGCTCGTGGTCGGCGTGCAGGACGAACAGCAGGTCCAGGGCGCGGACCACTGCCGGATCGGGGTGGTACGGCTCAGCCGGGAGGCCGAACGTCATGCGCAGGAAGTTCTCGACCAGGCCGAGGGAGTTGTCGGGGTAGAGGAACGGCTGCCCGACCGACTTCTTGTAGGCGTAGGCCGCGATCGTCGGCAGCTTGGCCAGCAGCCGGATGGTCGAGAGGTCCACCTGCTCGGGGTTGAACGGGTCCAGCGAGTCCTGGTAGAAGGTCGACAGCGCCGATACCGCCGAGGACAGCACCGGCATCGGGTGGGCGTCCCGGGGGAAGCCGTCGAAGAACCGCTTGAGGTCCTCGTGCAGCATGGTGTGCCGGTTGATCCGTGAGGTGAAGGCGGACAGCTCGTCGGCCGAGGGCAGCTCGCCGTAGATCAGCAGGTAGCTGACCTCGGCGAAGCTCGACTTCTCGGCCAGATCCTCGATCGGGTAACCGCGATAGCGAAGGATGCCGGCGTCGCCGTCGATGTAGGTGATTCCGGACGCGCACGATGCGGTGTTGGCGAACCCGGGGTCGTAGGTGACCAGGCCGGCGCCTGAGAGCAGCTTGCTGACATCCACCCCGGCTGCGCCCTCGGTGGCAGGCACGACAGGCAGCTGCAGCTCCACGTCGCTGCCGGTGCGCAGTACCGCGACCTCGGAGGTCGTGGCGGTCTCGGTCATCTCAGACTCCCTTGTCCTGTGTGCTTCAAACCCTACTTCGCGAGCCGCCGGAGCCCGAATCGGAGGCGGATCGCCCGGCCCCCGGCGGCAGGCGCCGACCATAGGATCGAGTTCATGGCACGAATACGTACCGAGATCCTGATCGATGCTCCTGCTGACCGGGTCTGGACGCTGGTGACCGACTGGCCGGCCCAGAGCCGGTGGATCCCGCTGACCACCGTCACCGTGGACGAGCCCGCCCCGGGAGGCCTGGCCGGCGCCGGGCTGGGCGCCCGGTTCACCGGCCGGACCCGGCTGGGCCCGGTGCGGTTCGACGACCCGATGGAGGTCACCGAGTGGCAGCCGGCAACCGCCGGGGCGCCGGGCCGGTGCCGGGTACGCAAGCTCGGGCCGTGGCTGACCGGCTGGGCCGAGATCGAGGTGTCGCCGAGCCCGGGTGGCGCCCGGGTCGAGTGGGTCGAGGAGGTCCGGGCCCGCTGGACGCCCCGGATCTTCGACCCGGTGATCGCGGCGGTCGGCTCGGCGTTCTTCGGCCGGGTGCTGCGCAAGATGGCGGCCGAGTTCGCGCGAACGCCGCCGGGATGATGCCGAGTTCGCGCGAACCCCGCCACGGGATACCGAGTTCGCGCGAACGCCGCCGGGATGATGTAGTGAAGGCATGAGCGAATCCGATAACACTGCCTTCGGCGACGAGGTCTACGTCGGCGGCGACGACGACGCGGAGTACCTGGACCAGGCCGAGACGCTGACCGGTGAGGGCGCCGAGCTCGACGAGCCGCTGGACACCAGTTACTCACCACCCGACAACAGCCCGGTCGCCACCCGGTTCGGCAACACCGCCGCCGAGCAGGCCGAGGGCGAGAGCCTGGACCAGCGGCTTGCCCAGGAGGTTCCCGACATCACCCCGGACGACGTCACCGAGGACGCGGCTCCTCGCGCGGGCCGGCTGATCGCCCCGGACGAGGGCGCCCATGAGGACGTCGACGGCCCGGTGGCCTTCGACGCGGGCAAGGCCGGCAGCGCCGCCACCGCCGAGGAGGCCGCCATGCACATCGTGGACGAGGACGACCTCAACCAGCAGGCCACGAACGAGGACGACCTGACCGCCGACCCGGTGGACGACTTCCGCTGATCGCGCGGGCCGCTTCCGGGCCGGCGGCCAAGGGCGGCTAGGGCCGGTGCCGGCTAGGGACGGTGCCGGCTAAGGCCGGTGGTCCTTGCCGCCACCCTCGGCCGGGCCGATGTCCTCCTCGCCGCCCGGGTAGACGAACGAGTCGCGCGGGGCGTAGAAGGAGAAGCCGGTCACCACGTCCAGCGGCGTCGCCGGGCGCAGCGCGTACACCGGGTGCTGCGGGTCCAGGAACTCGATGGACTGCACTTCGAACGTGCTCACCAGCTCCCCGATGTAGGGGTAGTTGCCGGCGATCAACCGGTTCCCTACCCGGGTGACGTAGCGCAGGTGCCCGCCCAGCACGATGTCAGCGGTGTCGCCGACCTGGGCGCGGGTGCGGATGATCGGACGACCGTCCACCGACGTGGTCGCGGTGGCGATGCCGCCCTCCACCTCCAGCGTGGTGGAGCCGGTTCCGGCTGGGACGCCGCGCTCGGCCGCGTACTCCCGCATCACCTGCGAGGAGTTGAAGTAGTGCGTGAAGAAGCGCGCCGGGGTCACCCCGTCCGGCGCGAACTGATCGATGTCCAGGCCCAGGTAGGTGAGCGAGTACGCCCCGAAGCCGGTGGTCTGCTGCGCCGAGTCCACCACGTACTGGTTCATGTACACGGCGCGGTTGGCCGCCGGCTTCAGCGCCGGCGGGAGGAGCCGCGCGCACGCCTGCGGATCCTCGGGGATCCAGCTGGTGTAGAGCATGCGGCTGTTCAGGACGAGCTGGGGTGCGGCGAGCTTGCTGTCGGCCAAGGCGGTGTCCTTCCCGGTATCTGCTGCCTGCGCAGGGTGCGACGGTGGGCGACATCCTTACGTCCCGCCTGGCGCGCCGCAAGCGCTCTGAGGCGAGAGTTGGACAGGCGGACGGCTCAGCTGACCAGAGTGTCCAGCAAGTGCCGCAATTGCCCGGCCGGGTCCTCGGTCACCCCGCCGTGGATCGGCCCGGGCTGCACCACGGTGCTGCGCGGAGCGGCCAACCAGCCGAACCGCTGGCCCAGGCTGATCCCGGCGCCGGTCGCCGGCTCCGCCTCGCCGCGACAGACCGCCTCGATGGCCGCCAAGGCCGAGCGGACGGCGTCGAGGTCCAGATCAGGGGCCAACGCCAGCAACCGGTCCTGCCGCAGCCGGCTGGCCGCGCAGAGGTAGTCCGTGCTCTGGCTGTACAGCAACACCCCGACGTTCACGAACTCCTCGCGGTCCACCCGCGGCACGCACCGCAACACCACGTACTGGAATCCGTGCCGTGCGCTCATGTGGTCACCCGGCTCTTCGCAGCTATTCGCTCCGGTCCGCGCTTCGCTGCGATCCTCGCTCATGCCGCAGCCGCCCGGGGCAGCCAGCCGCGGTCACCGGATACGCGGGCCAGCAGGTACTCCAGGTAGCGCTGGCGCACCGCCGCCGGCTCGCCGCCGCTGTCGGGCTCGAGCCACTCGTCGGGGACCTCGGCCAGCACCTCGCCGAGCAGCCGGTCGTCGACCTGCGGCGCCAGCGCCAGGTCGGCCTGGGGCACCCCGCCCAGGTACTGGACCAGCACGTGGTCGGAGGCGTCATAGGGCTGGCGGGCAAAACGCTGCGGATCCGCGCCGGGCCGGGACCAGCCATGGTGGAAGTACAGCGCGGCGCCGTGATCGATCAGCCACAGCCTGCGGTGCCAGATCAGCAGGTTCGGATTGCGCCAGCTGCGATCGACATTGGCGGTGAACGCGTCCAGCCACAGGATCCGGGCCGCCTCGTCCGGATCGACCGGGTAACCGGCGTCCCAGCCGAAGGATCCGGGCAGGAAGTCGACCGCCAGGTTCAGGCCGACGCTGGCCGTGAGCAGGTCCTGGACCTCCTGGTCCGCCTCGTAGCGGGCGATCAGCGGATCCAGCTCCACCGCGCGCAGCTCGGGGACGCGCAGGCCCAGCCGGCGGGCCAGCTCGCCCACCACCACCTCGGCCACCAGCGCCTTCATGCCCTGGCCCGCGCCCCGGAACTTGACCACGTAGGTGCCCAGGTCATCTGCCTCGATGATGCCCGGCAACGAGCCACCCTCACGCAGCGGAGTCACGTAGCGGCTTGCCTGAACAGTGCCGATCACGCGTGCAGCCTAGGGCAGAACTGTCGGTGGCCTGGCCTAGCGTCAGCGCCGAGGTTCTCCCACCGCTGTCTTGACACGTGTGAGCCAGGTCACTAGTAAGAAACGAGAGCCGGTCGGCGGCAGCCGACCGGCCGCGCCATCGCGAAAGGACAATCATGACAAGAGAAATCTTCGCCGGATCAGCCATGCCGGTTCGAGGCGGACGCCGGCGCCGGATCAGGACGGCTGTCACCGTCGCTGCCGGCGTGATGACGCTGGCTGCCGGATCGGTCGCGGTGGTCGGCAGCACCAGCGCGGGCGCGGCCGGTCAGCAGGCGGCGATGTCCAGCCAGTCGGCACATCACGTCAAGCGCGACGTGATCGCCAACCTCTGGGAATGGAACTGGGTCTCCATCGCCAAGGAATGCAAGACGGTGCTGGGGCCGAAGGGCTACGGCGGCGTCCAGGTGGCGCCGCCGCAGGATTCGCTGTCCAAGACCGACGGGCCGATCCACCCGTGGTGGGAGGTCTACCAGCCGGTCCGCTACCAGCTGACCAGCCGGATGGGCAACGAGGCGCAGTTCAAGTCGATGGTCGCCACCTGCCGCAAGGCGGGGGTCAAGGTCTACGTCGACGCGATCATCAATCACATGACAGGGCAGGGGAATCGGTCCTACGGCGGCGTCAGCTACTCCAAGTACGAGTACCAGGGCCTGTACACCAGCGCCAACTTCCACCACACCCCCGCTGACTGCCCCACCGCGAGCGGCAACATCGAGGACTTCAACAACTACCTGCAGGTCACCAAGTGCGAGCTGGTCAGCCTGTCCGACCTGCGCACCGAGACGACCTATGTGCGCAACCGGGTGGCGGCCTACCTGAACAAGCTGATCAGCTACGGCGTGTCGGGCTTCCGGGTGGACGCGGCCAAGCACGTTCCGCAGGCCGACCTGGCTGCCATCGAGAAGCTGCTGCGCCGCACCGTGGACGGCACCCGTCCGTACGTCTTCCTGGAGGTGCCGCCGGGCGGGCCGGGCAAGCTCTCGCCGTGGGCCTTCATCCGGCAGAACGACGTGCTCGGGTTCGACTTCGCCGGCCAGATCCGCGATGCGTTCAAGAGCTACACCACCCCGCCGGGCGGCAACATCACCGACCTGTCGATCTTCGGCGAGCGGGCCGGGCTGCTGCCCAGCGAGAAGTCGGTGGTCTTCATCCAGAACCACGACACCGAACGCAACGGCTCGACGCTGAACTACAAGGACGGCGCGACCAACATCCTGGCCCACGAGTTCATGCTCGCCTACGGCTATGGCACGCCCCAGGTCTACTCCAGCTTCGCCTGGACCGATCCTGAGGGCTCGCCGCCCGCCGACGCCAACGGCTACGTCACCAACACCGACTGCAACAACGGCTGGGTGTGCATCAACCGCCACAAGGGTGTCGCCAACATGGTCGGCTGGCACAACTACGTGGGCGACGCCAAGGTCACGAACTGGACCGACGACGGGGTCAACCTGATCGCCTTCAGCCGGGGGCACCGGGGCTGGATCGCGCTGAACAACAGCGCTACCGACAAGACCATGACCTTCTCCACCGGCCTGCCGCGCGGCACCTACTGCGACGTCATCCACGGCAACCTGGTCGCCGGGGACTGCACCGGACGGACCTTCACGGTGGACCGGCACGGCAAGGTCCGGGCGCGGGTGCCTGCCAAGGATGCGATCGCCTTCACGGTGAAGGACCTGGAGCACCGCTAGCCACGCGTGCGGTACCGGCCGGGAGCCACTCCCGGAGCTCGGCCGGTACCCGTCGCAGTGACGCCGGTGCCGCCGCTGTGACGTCAGGAGCACCCTCGTCCGGCGCGGTGGATCAGGTGTTCAGCGCACCTCGTCGGGGGAGCGGGGCGGATCGTCCTTGGCCAGCCGCTGGTGGTCCTCGAGCTCCTGGCGTTCCTCGACCCGCCTCTTGATCCGGCCCAGGCCGGGCAACCCTCCGAGGATCTCGTTGAGCTCCTTGGAGGTGTCCAGCAGGTCGCGCAGGTCCGGCGCCACCGTGCCCAGAGTCTTCACGATCGGCAGGACCTCGGTCTCCATGGCTTCCACCAGCTCGGGCAAGGTGTCGATGAGCTTGATGGCCGCGTCGACCTCGGCAGGGCTGGTGGATTCGGCCAGCCGGTTCAGCACCGGCTCCAGCCCGCTCAGCACCGGCTCGAACCGCGCCAGCAGCTCGTCGGCGCGGCCCACCAGCCCACCGGCCTGCAGGACCAGCGGGTCGGCGCTGTCGGCCAGCGGCTCGACGCGGCCTAGCAGGGTCACCGCCCGATCCACCAGGTCACCGGCTTGCTTGACCAGCGGTTGCGCCTGGTCGAGAACGTCGGCGGCACGCTCGACCAGCGGCTCGGTCTGGGCCAGCACCGCGCCGGTCCGCTCGATCAACGGCTCGGTCCGGGCCAGCACCGCGCCGGTCCGCTCGACCAGCGGCTCGGTGCGGTCCACCACGGCAGCGGTGCGATCCATCAACTCATCGGTTCGACCGACTACGCCCTCGGTCCGGTCCATCACCGCATCGGTTCGATCGATCACCCCTGCGGTCCGGTCGATGAGGCCCTCGGTCCGGTCCATGACCTGCTCGGTGCGCGCCAGCAACCGGTCGGTCCGCTGGATGATCTGGCCGGCCTGTCGCTGGGTCTTGTCGACCTCGGTCATCACGACGTTGACCTTGGCGACGACGCCCTCGATCTGGCCCAGCAGGGTGACTACCCGGGGCAGCAGCGCGATGGCCTGCTCGATCGCCTCGTAACCGCCTTCGGCAAGCCGCAGCAGGTCGCGGGGTCCAGGTACTCCTAGCCGCATGCGCGCACCTCGTCACTGGTCGGCCACGGCCGCCCGGAGTCCGAGCGCCGCGGTGGAAGTCGCCGTACCGATCGGCCGGCCGAAACCGGCAGTTCTGCCACCCTACTTCCGGCTGCGGCGCGGTTGCCCGGCTGTCGAAGTGCCGAAGTTCTGGCCAGGGGCGTTTACAGTGGGGCCGTGCAGGATTCGCCGGTGCTGCTGGCCGTCGACGGCAACTCCCTCGTCCACCGCAGCTTCCACTCCCAAGCCGGCACCGGACTGCGCTCAGCCGACGGCCGGCCGTTGTGGGCCATCCGGGGGCTGCTGACCCAGCTGGTCGCCGCGGCCGAGCGGATCTGCCCCACCGCCATCGTGGTCGGCTTCGACGATCCGCTCGCCAGCCACCGGCGAACCCGGTGGCCCCAGTACAAGGCCAGTCGTACCGAGAAGCTGCACACCCTGATCTCCCAGCTGGACGGCGCCGCCGAGGTGCTGCGAAGCATGGGCATCGTGGTGGTGGTTCCGGACGGCCTGGAAGCCGACGACGTGCTGGCCTCGGCCGCCCGGTTCGCCCCGCAGGCCGGCGCCCGGACCGTCATCATGACCTCCGACCGGGACTCCTTCGCCCTGATCGACGAGCACACCCGGGTGTTGCGGATCATCAACGGCGGGGTGGACGCCTCACCCTTGCTGACCCCGGACCTGCTGGGGCTGATGCTCGGCATCCGGCCGGAGCAGTACTGCGATTACGCCGCCCTGCGGGGAGATCCTTCGGACAACCTGCCAGGGGTGCGCGGCGTCGGGGCCAAGACGGCGGCCAGGCTGCTGGCGACGATGGGGAGCGCCGCCGCGGTGTTCGACGACCTGGCCGCAGGCGGAGCCCGGGTCCGGGCAGCGGTGGGAAGCGCCGCGGCGAACCGGCTGGCGCAGCCGGAGGCGAGGCTCGCTTGGGAGCTCAACTGCCAGGTGATGCGCATGCACAACGACCTCGAGCTGGGGCTGGACCTCACCGGCGGCCCCGGCGTGCTGCCGTTGGACCCCGCCGCCGTGGGCGCTGCCTTCCGGGCGCATCAGCTCACCTGGACCACGCCGGCCGCCCTGCAGTTCCTCGCCTACCAGGATCCGCCGCAGCGACCCGCCGAGCATGCCTGGTCGACGTCCTCCGGCTCCGGCAGGCCTGCCGGAGCGGTCCGGCACCCGGCCGGTTTCGACGGCCGGGCCGGGGGAGCTACTCGGACCGCCGCCGAACACGGCCGGCCGGCCGGTCGGCGGTTCGGAAAGCTGGCCAAGCACGCGAGCCAGCCGCAGGACGCGGCAGTCCAGCTGTCATTGTTCGACTGAGGTTCCGGCGTTCGATCGCAGCCCGGCGTTCGGCTTCGGCCCACCGCCGCACCGCGGCCCGGTAGTCGGCTCTGGCCTGTCGGGCGGCGGCCGAGCGCGCAGCCGCCCGACGGCGGGCCCGCAGCAACACCAGCAGGACCAGGAGCACGCCGACCGCCGCCGGAGCCAGCCGCTTGGCCACGGCCGGCCCGGCCGAGCCCAGCAGGTCGATCGGCTCGACCTCATCCACCGCCGGCCGGTGCGCGGGCGACCGCTGCGTCACCGCGGGTGTGGCCGGGGCTGCCGCTTCGGCCGCGGCGGCCGGTTCGACAGGCTGCTCGTCCGGGGCGGGGCCAGGCAGCGCCACCACCGCCTCGCCGGGCGCTGCCGTCCCGGGTACTGCCGTCCCCGGCGCTGACGGGCCGGCATCCGGGGCGGCCAGCCCGGGTCCGGCGACCGACGAGTCGGGCGTCACGGACGGAGCCATCCGCAGCTCGGCCAGGCCGGACTCCACCTCACCCGGCTCGGCCAGATCGGAGGTCAGCTGCTCCGCGGGCTCGGGATCAGCGGTGCCGAGCCGTTCCCCGCTGTCGAACTCCACGGCCTGAAGCTGCTTGGCGATGTCGAGCTCGGTGGGATCGGCAGCGGTAACCAGGCCGCCGCCCTCGGCACCGGCCACGCCGCCGGCCTCAGCACCGGCCAAGCCCCCGGCCTCAGCACCGGTCACGCCGCCGCCTTCGGCACCCGCCAGCTTGCCGGCCAGGCAGTCGGCGAACTGCCCGATCAGCTTGTTGCCGACGTCCACCATGACGCCCCGGCCGAACTGGGCCGGCTTGCCGGTGATGTTGAGGTCGGTGACCACATGCACCGCGGTGTGGTCGCGGCCCTCCGCCGTCAGGGTCGCGGTGATCCTCGCCTTGGCGGTGCCGTTGCCCCGGGCGTCCTTGCCCAAGGCGTCGATCACCGCCCGGTGCGCGACCGCGTCCTTCTCGACGAAGCTGGCCTTGCCCTTGTAGGTCAGCCCGATCGGGCCCAGCCGGACCTTGACCGTGCCGGTGAAGTCGTCGCCGTCCACGGTCTCGATGGCCGCGCCCGGCATGCACGGGGCGATCCGCTCGATGTCGAGCAGCACCTCCCACGCCTGCTCCAGGTCGGCGGGGACGGTGAAGCTGTGGGTGAGTTGCATGCCGGACCCCGCTCAGATCCCGGCCGCGTGCTGGACGGCCCGCCTGGTCAGCACCGTGACCAGGTGCTCGCGGTAATCGGCCTTGCCCGACTGGTCACTGGGCGCCGAGGTGCCTTCAGCGGCCGCGGCGCTGGCTCGGGCGACCGTCTCCGCGGTGGCGGGAGCCCCGGCCAGCGCCTGCTCGGTTGCCGTCGCCCGCAGCGGGGTCGGGCCCATGTTGGTCAGGCCGATCCGCGCCTCGGTGATGACGCCGTCGGAACGGTGCACCGCCGCCGCCACCGCCACGATCGACCAGGCCTGGGCGACCCGGTTCAGCTTCTCGTAGTGCGTCGACCAGCCACTGCCCAGCTTCGGTATCCGGATCGAGGTGAGGATCTCCCCGGGCGCCAGCGCCGTGGTCAGGTAGTCCAGGAAGAAGTCCCGGGCCGCGATCGACCGTTCCCCGGCCGGCCCGTGCGCCCGCAGCTCGGCATCGAGCGCCAGCGCCACGGCAGGCAGGTCGCCGGCCGGGTCGGCGTGCGCCAGCGAGCCGCCGAAGGTGCCGCGGTGGCGGACCTGCCGGTCGGCCACGGTCTCGGTGGCCTGGGCCAGCAGCGGCGCGTGCTGCTTGACCAGCTCGTTGCCGATGATGTCGGCGTGGGTGGTCATGGCCCCGATCACCAGGCCGTCGCCGTCGTCGGTCACCCCGGTGAGCTCGGCGATGCCGCCGAGGTCGATGACGAGCTCGGGGTAGGCCAGCCGCAGCCGCAGGATCGGCAGCAGCGACTGCCCGCCGGCCAGGATCTTGGCGTCCTCGCCGGCCTGCTGGTAGGCCTGCACCGCCTCGGCGACCGAGGACGGCTTGAGGTAGTCGAACTGGGCGGGGATCACAGCTGGCCTCCGTCGGTCGCGCCGGAGCCATCGGAGGTGGTGGTGCTGGTCCCGCCCCAGGACACGGTGCCTCCCGGATCGCGGCCGGACTTCTCCGCGCCGGAATGGATGGCCCGCCAGACCCGCTCCGGCGTACACGGCATCTGCACGTCGTTGATGCCCCAGGGCCGAAGCGCGTCCACGATCCCGTTCACGATCGACGGGGTGGAGGCGATGGTGCCCGCCTCGCCGACCCCCTTGACGCCCAGCGGGTTCGTGGTGGCCCGGCTGACCGTCCGGTCGGTGGTGAAGCTCGGCAGATCGGCCGCCGAGGGCAGCAGGTAGTCGACGAAGGTGCCGGTGGTCAGGTTGCCCTCCTCGTCATAGACCGCCTCCTCGTACAGCGCCTGCGCGATGCCCTGGGCCAGTCCGCCGTGCACCTGGCCGTCCACGATCAGCGGGTTGATCACCGCGCCGATGTCGTCGACGCAGACGTACTTGCGGATCGTGGAGAACCCGGTCTCGGTGTCCACCTCCATCGCGCACAGGTGGGTGCCGTGCGGGAAGGAGAAGTTCTCCGGGTCGAAGGTGGCGTCGGCGTCCAGGCTCGGCTCCATGCCGTCGGGCAGGTCGTGGGCGGCGAAGGCCGCGAACGCGATCTCCTGGATGCTCTTGCTGTTGCCCGGCGCGCCCCGGACGCTGAAGCTGCCGCCGGCGAACTCCAGGTCGTCCTCGCTGGCCTCCAGCATGTGCGCGGCGATCCGGCGGGCCTTGGCGACCACCTTGTCCGCGGCATGCACCACCGCGACCGCGCCCACCACGAGCGAGCGCGAGCCGTAGGTGTCCAGGCCCTTGGGCGAGGACTGGGTGTCGCCGTGGATCACCTCGACGTCCTCGAACGGCACCCCGAGCTGGTCGGCCACGATCTGGCTCCACGCGGTCTCATGCCCCTGGCCGTGCGGGCTGACCCCGGTGACCACCTCGACCTTGCCGGTGGCCAGCACCCGGATCGAGGCGTTCTCCCAGCCGCCGGCGGCGTAGGACAGCGCGCCGAGCACCCGGGACGGCGCCAGCCCGCACATCTCGGTGAAGGTGGAGATGCCCAGGCCCAGCTGGACCGGGTCCTTGCGGGCCCGCCGCTCGGCCTGCTCGGCCACCAGCTCGTCCCAGCCGATCAGCTCCAGCGCCCGGTCGGTGGCCGCCTCGTAGTTGCCGCTGTCGTAGGTCATCCCGGCGACCGTGGTGAACGGGAACTCCTCGTGCCGGATCCAGTTCCTGCGGCGCAGCTCCATCCGGTCCATGCCGAGCTCGGTGGCCAGCTCGTCCATGATCCGCTCGATCGCGAAGGTCGCCTCCGGACGTCCGGCGCCCCGGTAGGCGTCGGTGGGGGTCTTGTTGGTGAACACCCCCTCGCACACGAAGCGGTAGGCGTCGAACTTGTAGATGCTGTTGAACATGAACGCGCCGAGCACCGGGATGCCCGGGGAGACCAGCCGCAGGTAGGCGCCCATGTCGGCGTACAGGTGCACGTCCAGGCCGGTGACGGTGCCGTCGCGGCGGGCGGTGATGGTGATGTCCTGGATCTGGTCGCGGCCGTGGTGGGCGCTCATCAGCGACTCCGAGCGCGACTCGGTGTACTTGGCCGGCTTGCCGAGCTTGCGGGCCACCAGGGCGGTGATCACCTCCTCGGGCGTCACCTGCAGCTTGCCGCCGAAGCCGCCGCCGACGTCGGGGGCGATCACCCGGACCTTGTGCTCGGGCACGTTGAGGGTCAGCGACAGCATGGTGCGCAGGATGTGCGGCACCTGGGTCGCCGACCACATCACGAAGCCGTCGCCCTGCGGCTGCACCACGGTGGACCGGGGCTCCATGAAGGCCGGGATCAGCCGCTGCTGCCGGAACCGGCGGCTCACGGTCACCTCCGCCTGGCCGAGCACCTCGTCGATCGGCGCGCCGGTGCCCGCCGTCCCGGAGTCGAAGATCCAGGTGAAGGACCGGTTGGACTCGGTGTGGGCGTGCACCAGGTCGGCGCCCGGCGCCAGCGCGGCCTCCATGTCCAGCACCACCGGCAGCTGCTCGTAGTCGATGTCGATGGCTTCCAGGGCGTCCTGCGCCGAGGCCTTGTCCCGCGCCGCGACGACGGCCACCGCCTCGCCGACGTGGTTGACCTGGTCGACGGCCAGGCTCGGGTGGCCCGGGTTGACCATGTCCGGGGTGACCGGCCACGCGCACGGGATGCTGCCCTGGATCTCGGCGAAGTCCCGGCCGCTGTAGGCAGCCAGCACGCCCGGGCGCTCCAGGGCGGCGGAGACGTCGATCGAGGTGATCCGGGCGTGCGCCATCGGGCTGCGCAGGATCGCCAGGTGCACCATTCCGGGCAGGACCATGTTGTCGGTCCAGGTGGTCCGGCCGGTGAGCAGGTGGGCGTCCTCCTTGCGCTTGCGAGGCTGGCCGATCTCGCCCCCGGCGACGTCCGGACGATCGTCGATGGTGGTCATGCCGAGGCCTCCACTGCCGAGACGGATGCGATGGAATCGGAGACGGCTGCGGCGCTGTTCGCGCGGGTCGACATCGCCGCGCCGGCGGCCTGCACGGCCTTGACGATGTTCTGGTAGCCGGTGCACCGGCAGAGGTTGCCCTCGATGCCCTCGCGGACCTCGTCCTCGGACGGGTTCGGGTTCTCCCGGAGCAGGTCACAGGCGGCCAGCATCATGCCGGGCGTGCAGAACCCGCACTGCAGGGCGTGATGGTCGTGGAAGGCCTGCTGCACCGGGTGCAGCGCGCCGTCCGGGCCGCTCAGCCCCTCGACGGTGGTCACGCTCGCGCCGTCGGCCTGCACCGCGAGCACCGAGCAGCTCTTGACGCTCAGCCCGTCCAGCAGCACCGTGCAGGAGCCGCAGTTGCTGGTGTCGCAGCCGATGACCGTCCCCACCTTGCCCAGCCGGTCGCGCAGGTACTGCACCAGCAGCAGCCGAGGCTCCACGTCATCCGAATAGGCCGTTCCGTCGACTTTCACGTTGACCCGTGTCATGGAACCTCCAGCTCGTGTTTCCCGGTTCTGAACGATCTATCCATCTGTACACACCACTACCGCAACCCACCAGGGTCCGGCGACTGCTCACCGGGCCAGTTCCGTGGCGGCTTCGGTGGAGACGGCGCCGTGGATCGGCCCGTCGGCGCTGCGCAGCGGCTGCCCCGAACCGCCCCAGCGCGCCGCGATGATCTCCGCGGCCACCGAGACGGCGGTCTCCTCCGGGGTGCGGGCGCCGATGTCAAGGCCGATCGGCGCATGCAGCCGGGCCAGCTCGGTCTCGGTCAGGCCGAGCTCGCGCAGCCGCTGCAGCCGGTCGTCGTTGGTGCGCCGGGAGCCCATCGCGCCGACGTAGGCCAGCGGCATCCGCAACGCCAGCTCCAGCAGCGGCACGTCGAACTTCGGGTCGTGGGTGAGCAGGCAGATCACGGTCCGCTCGTCCACCTCGGTCGAGGCCAGGTAGCGGTGCGGCCATTCGACGATCACCTCGTCGGCGTCGGGGAAGCGCTGCCGGGTGGCGAAGATCGGGCGGGCGTCGCAGACGCTGACCCGGTAGCCGAGGAACGAGCCGATCCTGGCCACCGCCGAGGCGAAGTCGATGGCGCCGAAGACGATCATCCGCGGCCGGGGGGCGTAGCTGGCCACGAAGATGGCGATGTCGTCCACCCGGCGCTCGCCGTCGTGGCCGTAGCGCAGCACCCCGGTGCGGCCCTGGGCCAGCAGGCCGCGGGCGTCGTCGCCGAGGGCGTCGATCAGCCGCTGCGAGCCGGCGCTCATCAGATTCCCGGACAACCCCTCCGACCGGATCACCAGCCGCCGGCCGAGCAGGTCCGCCGGCGCCTCGACCACGGTGGCCACCGCGACCGGCCGGCCGGCCCGGATGTCCTCGGCGACCCCGCCGAACTCCGGGAAGCTCGCCGGCCCGACCCGCTCGACGAAGATGTCGATGATGCCGCCGCAGGTCAGCCCCACCGCGAACGCGTCGGAATCGCTGACCCCGTAGCGCTGCAGCACCGGGCCGGCCCCGTCGCGGACCTCGGCGGCCAGCTCGTAGACCGCGCCCTCGACACAGCCACCGGACACGCTGCCGGCCGCGCTGCCGTCCGGGCCGACCAGCATCGCCGCGCCCGGCTGCCGGGGCGCCGAGCTCCAGGTGGCGACCACGGTGCCCAGCCCCACCTCGGCCCCCTGGTCCCACCAGTTCTGCAGTTGGTCCAGCACGTCACGCATCGGCGATCACCTCGACGAGTTCCTCCAGCGCCGCGAAGCTGTGCCCGGCCACCAGCCTGTCGATGTGCGGCAGCGCCGCCACCATGCCACCGGTGACCGGTGCGAAGCCGTCCTTGCCCTTGTGCGGGTTGACCCACACCACCGCGTGCGCGAGCCTGGCCAGCCGCCCCAGCTGGACGCCCAGCTCGGCCGGGTCCCCGCGCTCCCAGCCGTCCGAGCACAGCACCACCACGGCGCCGCGGGCCACCCCGCGCTGTCCCCAGCGGTCCAGGAACGCCTTCAGCGCATCACCGAGCCGGGTGCCGCCCCGCCAGTCCGGGACCGCCCGCCCCGCGGCGGCCAGCGCCCGGTCGGGATCGCGCAGCCGCAGCTCGCGGGTGATCCGGGTCAGCCGGGTGCCGACCGTGAACACCTCGGTGCCCAGCGGCGCGCGCCGGGTGGCGGCGTGGGCGAACCGCAGCAGCCAGTCGGCGTAGGGCGACATCGAGCCGCTGACGTCGATCAGCAGCACCAGCCGGCGCGGCTTGTGCCGGCGGCGCTGGCGGATCAGCTCGGTGGGTTCGCCGCCCTGGCTGAGCATCCGGCGCACCGTGCGGTCCAGGTCCACCCGGCCCCGGCTGGCCCGGGTGTAGCGCAGCGACCGCCGGCCGGCCGCCCGCGGCGCCAGCAGGGCGAACAGCCGCTGCAGCTGCTGGCGCTCGGTGGCGCTCAGCGCGGTGACGTCCTTGTGCCGGAGCACCTCGTGCCGGCTGGCATGCACCGCGAAGCCCGGGCTGTCGTCGGAGTCCTGCTCGTCCTCGCCCGCCGCGGCCGGCTCGAACGGCGCCGGCCGGATCACCTGCGGGGCGGTGGCCGCGGTCCTGCCCACCGGCCGCCGGCCACCGAAGTAGAGCGCGAACGCCGCGTCGTACCGTTCGAGATCCTCCGGATCCGCGCACAGGGTCAGCCGGCCGGCCCAGTACACCTGACCGGGATCCAGCACCTCCACGTGCCCGAGCGCGCTCAGCATCGCCTGCACCCGGTCCGGTCCGGCCGGCACCCCGGCGTGCCGCAGCGTCCGGGCGAAGCCCAGCACCACGTCGGTGAAGTCACGCCGCGGCAGGGCGAAGTCGCGCTCCGGCTCGGTGAAGTCGCGCTCCGGCTCGGTGAAGTCGTGCCGCGGCTCGGCGCGGACCGCGGTCGGCGAGCCGGCGGCGCCTGTCCGGACAGGTCGGCTCATCCGGCCAGCTCTGCCAGCACGGTGTCGCGGATCCGCGCCGCGTCCTCCTGGTACTTCAGCACCGCCCCGAGGGTCGCCGACGCCCGGTCGGCGTCGAGGGCATCGGCGCCGAGCAGGTGCAGCGCCTGCGCCCAGTCGATCGACTCGGCAACTCCGGGCGGTTTGAGCAGGTCGGCTTCGCGCATCCGGCGGACGGCGGCGGCCACCTCGCGGGCCAGCCGCTCGCTCACCTCGGGCAGCCGGCGGCGCAGGATCGCCACCTCGCGCTCGTAGGACGGGTGCGCCACCCAGTGGTAGAGGCAGCGCCGCTTCAGCGCGTCGTGCACCTCGCGGGTCCGGTTGGAGGTCAGCACCACCAGCGGCGGCACCTCGGCGCGGATGGTGCCCAGCTCGGGGATGCTGACCGCGTTGTCGGCCAGCACCTCGAGCAGGAACGCCTCGAACTCGTCGTCGGCCCGGTCGATCTCGTCGATCAGCAGCACCGACGGGCTGTGCTCCAGCGCCCGCAGGATCGGCCGGGCGATCAGGAACCGCCGGTCGTACAGCGACCGTTCCAGCTCCGCGGCGTCGGTGTAGCCACCGCCCCCGGCGGTCTCGGTGGCCCGCAGGTGCAGCACCTGGCGCGGGAAGTCCCAGTCGTAGAGCGCCTGGGAGGCATCGATGCCCTCGTAGCACTGCAGCCGCACCAGCTCGGCCCCGGTCACCTCGGCCAGCGCGTGCGCCAGGCTGGTCTTGCCGACTCCGGCGTCGCCTTCGAGGAACAGCGGCCGGTGCATCCGCAGCGCGAGGAAGGCCGCGGTGCTGAGCCCGTCATCGGGCAGGTAGCCCACCTGCTCCAAGGCGCGGCCGAGCTCTGCCGGGGTAAGGCCGGCCGGGTCGAGGGTGTGCGGGTCAGCGGGCGCCATCGACCCAGCATGGCCTCTTCGGCCCGGACGCGCCACGTCGCCGTCAGGTCGCCGCCACGTCGCCGTCAGGTCGCCGCAACCGAGCCGGCCGATGCCACTACGGTATGCAGGATGGAGCCGGTGTACGCCTCGGTCATCGCCTTCGCGCGGGCCCTGTTCGCGGTGCAGGGGTTGCGCTGCACGATCAACGGCGCCGAGAACGTGCCCCGGACCGGCGGCGCCGTGATGGCGGTCAACCACACCGGCTACCTGGACTTCGCGCTGGCCGGCATGGCTGCCCGACCGGCCGGCCGGCTGGTCCGGTTCATGGCCAAGGAGCAGGTGTTCCGGCACCCGGTGAGCGGCCCGCTGATGCGCGGGATGCGCCACATCCCGGTCGACCGGGACGCCGGCGCCGCCTCCTACCGGGCCGCCGTCCAGGCGCTGAAGGCCGGTGAGATCGTCGGGGTCTTTCCGGAGGCGACGATCTCGCGCTCCTTCGAGCTGAAGGAGTTCAAGAGCGGAGCGGTCCGGATGGCAGCCGCCGCCGGGATGCCG
>NZ_DASVSG010000172.1:0-12549 GCF_036388195.1 Jatrophihabitans sp.
TCGCGCGAGCGCTCATCGCCCACTCGTTCCGCTCCTCGCTTCGCTGCGATGCTCACTCGACACCCTCCAGGAGTTCGGTGAACCGGTCGAACAGGTAGGCCGCATCGTGTGGGCCCGCGGCCGCCTCCGGGTGGTACTGCACCGAGAACGCCGGGACGTCGTGAGCCCGCAGCCCCTCGACCACGTTGTCGTTGAGGCAGATGTGGCTGACCTCCACCGCTCCGAAGTCGGTCTGGCTGACCCGGTCGATCGGGGCGTCGACGGCGAAGCCGTGGTTGTGGGCGGTGATCTCGACCTTGCCGGTGGCCCGGTCCTGAACCGGCTGGTTGATGCCCCGGTGGCCGTAGCGCAGCTTGTACGTCCCGAAGCCGAAGGCGCGGCCCAGCAGCTGGTTGCCGAAGCAGATCCCGAAGATCGGGATGCCGGCGCCCAGCAGCTCGCGCAGCAGCGCGACCGCCCCGTCGGCGGTGGCCGGGTCGCCCGGGCCGTTGGACAGGAACACCGCGTCCGCGCCGGTGTCGAGCACCTGCCGCAGGGTCGAGGTGGCGGGCAGCACGTGGCTGGTGATGCCCCGCTCGGCAAGCCGGTGCGGGGTCATCGCCTTGATGCCGTAGTCCATCGCCGCGATGCTGAACCGATGGGCGCCGATCGCCTCGACGGTGTAGGGCTGCTCGGTGCTGACCTCGGCGGCCAGGTCGGCGCCGGCCATCCGCGGCGAGCTGAGCACCCGCTGCCGCAGCGCCTCCGGGTCCCGCTCGGTCGAGGAGATCCCGCACCGCATGGCTCCCTGCTCGCGCAGGTGCCGGGTCAGCGCCCTGGTGTCGATGCCCGAGATCCCCACCACGCCCTGGCTCTGCAGCTCGTCGTCGAGTGACCTCCTCGCCCGCCAGCTCGACATCCGCCGGGCCGGGTCGCGCACCACATACCCGGACACCCAGATGCGCGAGGACTCCTGGTCCTCGTCGTTCACCCCGGTGTTGCCGATGTGCGGAGCGGTCTGCACCACCACCTGACGGTGATAGGACGGGTCGGTCAAGGTCTCCTGGTAGCCGGTCATGCCGGTGTTGAACACCGCTTCGCCGAAGGTCTCCCCCGCCGCCCCGTAGGACTCGCCGGAGAAGACGCGGCCGTCCTCCAGCACCAGAATCGCTGTGTCACTCACTGGGTTCCTCGTTCTCTGCTGTCTCTTCGGTGCTGCTCGATGGCCGTAATCCACGCCGGCCGGGTCATGCCCCTACTTGCTGCGCATATCCCTGCTGGCCGGCCGCCAGCCGGCCGTCGCGCACCGTGGCCCGCCCGCGCAGGAACGTCGCCAGCACCCGGCCGGGCAGCTGCCGGCCCGCGAACGGGGTGTTGCGCGCCAGCGAGGCGAGCTCGGACGGCTCGACCAGCCAGCTCGCAGCCGGATCGATCAGGGTCAGATTGGCCGGCTCGCCCGCCGCGACCGGGCGGCCATGGCCGGTCAACCGGCCGATCACCGCGGGCCGGACGCTCATCCGGTCGGCCAGCCCTGCCCAGTCCAGCCGGCCGGGCTCGACCATCGTCTGGATGAGCACTCCCAGCGCGGTCTGCAGCCCCAGCATGCCGAACGCGGCGTCGCCGAAGGCGTGGTCCTTGTCGTGCGCGGCGTGCGGGGCATGGTCGGTGGCGACCGCGTCGATCGTCCCGTCTGCAAGGCCCGCCCGCAGCGCCTCGACGTCCTCGGCCGGGCGCAGCGGCGGGTTGACCTTGAACACCGGGTCGTAGCTGCTCAGCAGGTCACACGTCAGCAGCAGGTGGTGCGGGGTCACCTCGGCGGTCACCGCGATGCCCTGGGCCTTGGCCCAGCGCAGCACCTCGACGGTGCCGCCGCTGGAGACGTGGCAGACGTGCAGCCGCGAGCCGGTGTGCCGGGCCAGCATCACGTCGCGGGCGACGATGCTCTCCTCGGCCACCGACGGCCAGCCGGGCAGCCCCAGCCGGCCGGACAGCTCACCCTCGTGGGCGCAGCAACTGGCGTCGGCGAGCCGGGGGTCTTGGGCGTGCTGGGCGAGCACGGCGTCGTACGGCTTGAGGTACTCCAGCGCCCGGCGCATCAGCCGGGCATCGCTGACGCAGTGCCCGTCGTCGCTGAACACCGTGACCCGGGCGGCCGAGCGGGCCATGTTGGCGATCTCGGCGAGCTGCTCGCCGGCCAGCCCGCGCGAGACCGCGCCGACCGGACGGACGTCCACGAGCCCCGCCTGCTCGCCCAGCTTGGCCACCTGCTCGACCATCTCGGCGGTGTCTGCCACCGGAGTGGTGTTGGCCATCGCGTGCACCGCGGTGAAGCCGCCGAGGGCAGCCGCGGCGGACCCGGTTGCGATCGTCTCGGTGTCCTCCCGGCCGGGCTCGCGCAGGTGGGTGTGCAGGTCGACCAGGCCGGGCAGCAGCACCGCGCCGTCGGCCTCGATCAGCTCCGCGCCGTCCGGCGGGCTGAGCTTCTGCCCGACCTCGGCGATGATCCCGTCGGCCAGCAGCACATCGGTGGACGGCCCGCCCAGCGGCCGGACACCGCGCAGCAGCACCGGGCGCGTCACGACGTCACCCCGGCCGCTGCGCTCCCGGCCTCGTCGGCGCCGGCCAGCAGGTGGTAGAGCACCGCCATCCGGACGGCCACCCCGGCCCGGACCTGGTCCAGCACCAGCGACCGGCCGCTGTCGGCCGCCATCGAGGAGATCTCCAGCCCGCGGTTCATCGGCCCCGGGTGCAGCACCGGCGCATGCTCGGGCAGCAGGTCCAGCCGGGCCGGGCTCAGCCCGTAGCCGATCGCGTACTCCCGCTCGGTCGGGAAGTAGCCGACGTCGGCCGCGCGGCCACCGGAGGAGCCGCTGCCCATCCGCTCGCGTTGGACCCGCAGCATCATCACCGCATCGACGTCGCCGGCCACCTTGCCGGCCAGGGTCGCGTCGAGGTCCCAGCTGGTGGTGCAGTTCCAGCTGTGCACGCCGGCCGGCATCAGGGTGGGCGGCGCCACCAGGGTGACCTGGGCGCCCAGGGTGCTCAGCAGCAGGACGTTGGAGCGCGCCACCCGGCTGTGGGTCAGGTCGCCCACGATGACGATGTGCCGGCCGGTCAGCTCGCCGAGCCGGCGGCGCAGCGAGAACGCGTCCAGCAGCGCCTGGGTGGGGTGCTCGTGGGTGCCGTCGCCGGCGTTGATGACGTGGCAGTCGACCCATTCGGTGATCCGTTGCACCGCGCCCGAGCTCGAGTGCCGGACCACCAGGGCGTCCACCCCGAGCGCGGCGACCGTCAGCGCGGTGTCGCGCAGGCTCTCGCCCTTGCTGACGCTGGAGCCCTTGGCGCTGACGTTGATCACGTCGGCCGACAGCCACTTTCCGGCGATCTCGAAGGAGGAACGGGTCCGGGTGGAGTCCTCGAAGAACAGGTTCACGACGGTGCGCCCGCGCAGCGCCGGCAGCTTCTTCACCAGCCGGTGCTGGATGGCGTCCATCTGCTCGGCCGAATCCAGGATCTGCACGGCGCTGGCGGCATCGAGATCGCCGGCCGAGAGCAGGTGCCTGATCATGCGATGTCCACGGTCTTCGCGCGAGCGCTCATCCCTGCCATTCGCTGCGCTCCTGCCTCGCTGGCGCTCGGTCGATGCTCGCTCATGCCACCCCCACGATGCTGACCTCGTCCACGCCGTCGGTCTCGGCGAGGCTGACCCGGACCTGTTCCTCGGCCGAGGTCGGCAGGTTCTTGCCGACGTAGTCGGCGCGGATCGGCAGCTCGCGGTGCCCGCGGTCGACCAGCACCGCCAGCTGCACCACGCGCGGGCGTCCCAGGTCGATCAGCGCGTCCAGGGCGGCCCGGACGGTGCGGCCGGAGAACAGCACATCGTCGACCAGGATCACCAGCTTGCCGTCCACGCCGCCCTCGGGCTCGACGGTGCGTCCCAGCGGCCTGCTGGCCTGGGTGCGCAGGTCGTCCCGGTAGAGGGTGATGTCGAGGCTGCCGAGGGCCACCCGGACGCCGGCGAAGCTGGCGATCCGGTCGGCGAGCCGCTGAGCCAGCGGCTGGCCACGGGTGGGGATGCCGAGCAGCACCACCCCTTCGCCGCCCTGGGTCTTCTCCAGGATCTGGTGGGCTATCCGGTCGAGCACCCGGGAGATGTCCTCCGCTTGCAGGACGGTCTTCGCGCCGGCTGACCGTGGCGCGGGCCGCTTGGACGCCGATTGGGAGGTAGGTGCGGTGAATGTGGGTGGCTCCACGGCGGGAGTCGCCGGGGCTGGTACTGGCTGCGCAGGCACGCTGCGTAGACCCCCTTCCTCGCCTCACTGGACGAGTCGTTAAAGGACGTCGGATCGACACTGACCGTAGCAGAGAGAAGGATGTCAACCACGCATAGGCGCTAGTGTCGGGTTGCCCGGTTACAGTAGGTGGAAGTGTTACCCTGCGAAGTCACCGTTACCAACAGAAATTGGGTAACAAGCCAGACGAAAACGATTACCACGCGTGGCCACTCTCTTTAAGGACGGGGACGTGACTGAGTACAACACTCCGACCATCGGTGAAGATGTTGCCGCTGCGCCGGGCGCCGAAGGCGCCGGCTCCGAGGCCGGCGGGCTAGCCCCGGACGATCGTGAATATGCCCGGGCGCTCGGCACCAGGCTGAGGGCGGTCCGGTCCCAGCAGCGGCTGTCCCTGCACGGTGTGGAACGCAAGTCCAACGGCAAGTGGAAAGCGGTGGTCGTCGGCTCCTACGAGCGCGGCGACCGAGCGGTCTCCGTGGCCCGGCTGGCCGAGCTCGCCGAGTTCTACGGCGTGCCCATCTCCGAGCTGCTGCCCACCGAGGAAGGCGCGCCCAGCAGCCGTGCCGACAGCGGCGGCAAGGTCGTGCTCGACCTGCAGAAGCTGCAGCACGTGCCCGCCGAGGACGCCGCTCCGCTGGTTCGGTACGCCCACTCGATCCAGCGCCAGCGTGGCGACTACGGCAACAAGGTGCTCTCGATCCGCGGCGAGGACCTGCGCGCGTTGGCGCTGATGTTCGACACCTCGCTGGAACGGCTGACCGAGAAGCTGCTCGGCTGGGGCGTGCTCGCGCCCGGCTCGATCGGCCACGGCCTCGACTAGCGCTTCCTTCGCCAACCTTCTCAGGTGACGGCGGCGCCGCCGGCCGGCAGCTGATCACGCAACACCCTGCCCAGGATGCCGTTGACGAACTTCGGTGAGTCGTCGGTGGACAGCAGCTTGGCCAACTCCACCGCTTCGTCGATGGCGACCGCGTCCGGGACGTCGGCGGCCCACAGCAGCTCGTACAGCCCGATCCGCAGCACCGCCCGGTCCACTCCCGGCATCCGGTCCAGCGTCCAGCCCTCGGAGTAGTCGTGGAGCAGCTGGTCGATGGCGGGCCGGTGCGCGGTGACCCCTTCGATCAGCTCGACGGTGTAGTCGCTGATCGGCGGGTCGGCCAGGGCGACTCGCTCGGCCAGCGTCGTCACCGGGTCCGCGCCCCGCAGGTCGGCCTCGTAGAGCAGGTCCACCGCCCGTTTCCGGGCCTTGCTGCGAGCAGCCATGCTAGATCTCCCGGCCTGCGATGCTCACTCGGGTCAGCCGTTGATGCGGCCGAGGTAGCGGCCGTCCCTGGTGTCGATCTTGATCTTCTCGCCGGTGGTGACGAACAGCGGCACCTGCACCTCGGCGCCGGTCTCCACCGTGGCGGGCTTGGTGCCACCGGTGGCCCGGTCGCCCTGCAGGCCCGGCTCGGTGTAGGTGATCAGCAGCTCGACCGAGGTGGGCAGCTCGATGTAGAGCGGCACCCCCTCGTGCACCGCGACCACGGCTTCGGCATTGTCGAGCAGGTAGTTCGCCCCGTCGCCGACGACCGCGGCGGGCACGTGGATCTGGTCGTAGGTGTCGCCGTCCATGAAGACGAAGTCCTCGCCCTCCTTGTACAGGTAGGTCATCGCCCGCTTGTCCACCGTCGCGGTCTCGACCTTGGTGCCGGCGTTGAAGGTCCGGTCCACCACCTTGCCCGACAGCACGTTCTTCAGCGTGGTCCGCACGAATGCGCCGCCCTTGCCGGGCTTGACGTGCTGGAACTCCACCACGGTCCACAGCTGGCCGTCGATGTTGAGCACCAAGCCGTTCTTCAGGTCATTCGTGGTGGCCATGGGTAGCTACGTCTCCTCAGGGATCACATCGAGTCGCTGCCCGCACGCCGGTTCGCCACGCGCCGGGGGCGCGGACCGCAGGCGGGCTCGTTCGGTCTAGTTTAGCTGTCACCCCGCAGCTGCCCCGCCGGCCCGGCGGCGCGGCTCAGCCGGCCGGGGTGAACCCGAGCACCGGACGGGCGCGGCCGTCGGACTCGCGCAGCAGCGCCACCGCCTCACCGGTCTCGGCGATCCCGCCGTAGGTGCCCTCGATGCCGGCCGGCTCGATCGTCCGGCCGAAGGTCAGCTCGCTGGCCTCCCCCGGCGTCAGCCGGCGCACCGGCATGGTGGCGGCGATCGCCCGCGGCAGCGGCAGCACGATCGGATCGGCCAGCTCCGCAAGCTCCTCCAGGGTCAGCGCCTGCGCCAGCGTGAACACCCCGACCCGGGTCCGGCGCAGCGCGGTGAGATGGCCGCCCACCCCGAGCAGCTCGCCCAGGTCACGCGCCAGCGCCCGGATGTAGGTGCCGGACGAGCAGTCCACCTCGACCTCGACCTCGCAGCAGTCGCCGACAGAGCGGGGCTCGGAGACGATCTGGAACCGGTCGACGGTCACCGGACGGGCTGCCAACTCCACCTGCTGGCCGGCCCGGACGAGCGCGTAGGCCCGCTCGCCCTCGACCTTGATGGCCGACACCGAGGACGGCCGCTGCAGGATCTGGCCGGTCAGGGCGCCGATGGCAGCCTCCAGGGCGGCCCGGTCCAGGCCGGCCGCCGACGCGGTGGACAGCACCGTGCCCTCGGCGTCGTCGGTGCTGGTGGCCACCCCCAGCCGGATGGTTGCCTGGTAGGTCTTGTCGGTGAGGATCAGGTGGTTCATCAGCTTGGTGGACCGCTCCACCCCCAGCACCAGGACGCCGGTCGCCATCGGGTCCAGGGTGCCGGCATGTCCCACCCGGCGGGTGCCGGCGATCCGGCGGACCTTCGACACCACGTCGTGGGAGGTCATGCCCGCGGGCTTGTCCAGGACGATCAGCCCGCCCGGTCCGGTCGGACCCTTTCTCGCCAACGCCGTCGCCCGTCTCAGTAGTTCAGCCGCTCGTCCAGCCGCCCGCGGCCGGCTCGCACACCGAGCGCGGGCCGGGATCGCCGGCCCTTGCAGTCCGGCTCTCCGGGCGCGAGCGTACCCCGCGCCCTCGGGCAGCTCCTGCCCGTCAGTCCTTGGGCCCCCACGGGCACTCGGCAGGGCTGTAGTCGGGGTTCCAGCACGGCGCGGTCCCGTTGATCCGAGGCACCAGGCGGTGCTCGGTGCCGACCACGTTGACCACCACCACCAGGCACAGCACGGCCTGCACGGCCACCGCGGCCACCCGTCCCCGGCGCAGCACGAAGGCGAGGATCAGCGGCGGCAGCGCTACCGCGGTGAGGGTCAGGACGGCTGACACGTGCAGCAGGTGGAGCTGGGTGCGAAGCCCGCACAGGTCACCGCACTCGGCGCTCTGCCAGCCCGACACGACCAGCACGGCGACGAAGTCGAAGACGGCCACGCACAACGCCGCGAAGAAGGCGTCCAGGAACGAGAAGTCGTCGAACCGGACCCGCAGCCGGTCCCAGGCGCTCCGGCGGGCAGGCTGCTCCGTGCCGGGCTTGTCGGTCACCCAGGAGATGTAGGTGGCCCGGTTCGAGCCGCCCCGCCTACCTGCCATCGCTCGCGCCTCCTGTGCCCACCATTCTCAGCGTTGCTCGCCCACCACCAGCCAGCGGCCGCTCCGGGTGCGCCACACCATGCCGACGAAGCGCACCCCGATGAAGGCCGCCAGGCCCGCCCAAACCCCGGACAGCCCCCAGTCCAGCCACACCGCCAGCAGGCACAGCGGGACGAAACCGCCGAGCGCCGACACCACGGTAATCGTCCGGATGAACGCGTTGTCCCCGGCGCCGAGCAACACCCCGTCCAGGGCGAAGACGATCCCGGCCACCGGCATCATCGCGACCAGCCACGGCCACAGCACGTGCGCCTGCTCGCGAACCCCCGCATCGGAGGTGAACAGCGCCGGGATCAGGTACCACCCGGCCGCCATGATCACCGCGAACACCACGCCGGCCACCAGCCCGTAGCGGCTGACCCGCCAGGCGGTGCTCTTGGCCGCCGCCACCGCCCCGCCGCCCAGCGCCGCCCCGACCAGCGCCTGGGCGGCGATCGCGAACGAGTCCAGCAGCAGCGCGATGAACTGCCACAGCTGCAGGCCGATCTGGTGCGCGGCGAGCTGGGCGGCGCCCATCCGGCCGGCCGCTCCGGCCGCGGTGAGGTACGCGGCCTGGAACGCCAGCGCCCGGATCACCAGGTCCCGGCTGACCACCAGCTGCGCCCGCATCACCGGCCAGGCCGGCGCCAGCGGAACCCCCTCGGCGCGGATCGCCCGCAGGCACAGCGCCGCGCCGACCCACTGGGCCAGCACGTTCGCGATCGCCGAGCCCGTCAGCCCCAGCCCGGCCGGATACACCAGCAGCGGCGAGGCCAGCGCCGACAGCACGTTCGCCACCACCACGATCCGCACCGGCGTCCGGGTGTCCTGGACGCCACGCAGCCAGCCGTTGCCGGCCAGCACGATCAGGATGCCGGGCAGCCCCAGGATGGCGACCCGCAGCCATTCGGTCGCGGCGTCGGCGACCGGCCCTGCGCCGCCGGTGACCGCCTGCACCACCGGCCTGGCCACCAGCTGGCCCACCAGCACCGCCAGCAGCCCGATCGCCAGGGCCAGCCAGGATGCCTGGACGCCCTCGTTCACCGCGGCCTCGCGCCGGCCGGCGCCGTAGTAGCGGGCCGCCCGTCCGGTGGTCCCGTACTCCAGCGTGCTGCCGAGCACCGCCAGCACCGTCATCACGGTGCCGGCCGCTCCCAGGGCGGCGAGCGGGACGCGTCCCAGGTGCCCGACGACGGCGGTGTCCACCAGCACGAACAGCGGCTCGGCGGCCAGCACCACGAACGCCGAGGCGGCGAGGGAGACGATCCGGCGGGTCGGGACCTCGACCATGCCCAGCGCGGGGTCAGAGCTCATGGAACATGATCAGCAGATCGACGAAGCCCTGCTCGGGATGGCAGAAACCGCCCGGCACCGTGCCGATCACGGTGAAGCCGAGGTCGAGATAGAGCTTGACCGCGTACACGTTGGAGGCGGCGACCGCGTTGAACTGCAGGCCCCGGTACCCGGCCGCACGGGCCTGCTCCAGGCTGTGCAGCACCATCGCCCGGCCGACTCCCCGGCCCCGGGCGGCCTCGCTGACCATGTAGGACGCGGAGCCGATGTGCGCGCCCGGGCCGGGCTTGTTCGGGCCGAGCCGGTAGCTGCCCAGCGCCACGGCCGGTTCCGGACTGCCCTCGCTCACCAGCCACACCTGGTCCGGCGCCGACCCGAACCACAGCTGCTGCCCGGCCTCATAGCCCATCGCCGGGTCGTAGCAGTAGGTGTCGCCGGCGGCCACGACCTGGCGCCAGAACGGCCAGATCAGCGGCCAGTCCGACGCGCCGGCCGGCCGGAACGCTGCCGCCGGCACAGCACTGCCCGCCGGCACAGCACTGCCAGCCGGCACCGCACTGCCAGCCGGCCGGCTCACTCCTCGTCCACCTCGCGTGGCTTGCGGTACGGGTCGGGATCCCCGGCCGGCACCGCGTGCGCCCGGGCCCGCTCCACCTGGGCATCGGCCTGCCGCGCGAGGGCGAGCAGCTCATCGATGTGCTGGGCCGACTGGGGCAGCTCGTCGAGGAAGAACGACACCGTCGGGGTGAACTTGACGCCGGTCTGGCGTCCCACCTCGCTGCGGATCTGACCTTTGGCAGCCTCGAGCGCGGCGGCCGAGTCAGCCCGCTCGGAGTCGTCACCGAGCACGGTGTAGTACACCGAGGCATCGTGCAGGTCACCGGTGATCTTGACGTCGGTGACGGTCACCATGCCCAGCCTCGGATCCTTGATCTGGCTCTCGATGTAGGAAGCGACGATCTGGCGGATACGACCGGCCATCCGGCGCGAGCGTGGCGAATCGGCCATGGCTCTCACTCCTTACCTCACGGCCCACCAGAAGGTCATGCTCAGCGCCGCCAGGCGGCGCTGAGCATGGGCCTTCGGTAAACCTCGCTGACTTCTTAGCCGCGTGGCTTCTCACGCATCTCGTAGGTCTCGATGACGTCGCCGATCTTGATGTCGTTGAACGACCCGAGGCCGATACCGCACTCGAAACCCTCCCGGACCTCGGTGGCATCGTCCTTGAACCGCCGCAGCGACTCGACGCTGAGATGCTCGTTGACCACGATGCCGTCGCGGACCAGCCGGGCCTTGGAGTTGCGCCGGATGGTGCCCGACCGGACGATCGAGCCGGCGACGTTGCCGATCTTCGGGACCCGGAACACCTCGCGGACCTCGGCCGTCCCCAACTGCGCCTCGACGAACTCGGGCTTGAGCATGCCCTTGAGCGCCGCCTCGATCTCGTCGATCGCCTGGTAGATGACCGTGTAGTACCGGACGTCGACGCCCTCACGCTCGGCAGCCTCGCGCGCCTTGCCCTCGGGCCGGACGTTGAAGCCGATCACGACCGCGTCCGAGGCGATGGCGAGGTTGATGTCGTTCTCGGTGATGGCGCCGACGCCACGGCCGATCACCCGCAGCGAGACCTCGTCGTTGCCGTCGTTGAGCTCGATCTTGAGCAGCGAGTCCTCGAGGGCCTCCACCGAACCAGACACATCGCCCTTGATGATCAGGTTCAGCTGCTGGACCTCGCCGGCGGCCAGGGCCTTGTCCAGGTCGTCCAGGGAGATCCGCCGCCGGTTGGAGGCCAGCTGGGCGTTGCGCTCGCGCGCCGAGCGCCGGTCGGCGATCTGGCGGGCGATCCGGTCCTCCTCCACGACGATGAAGGAGTCACCGGCGCCGGGAACCGACGTCAGGCCCAGCACCATCACCGGAGTGCCCGGCCCGGCCATCTCCACCGGCTTGCCGTCGTCGTCGAGCATCGCCCGGACCCGGCCGAAGGCGTCGCCGGCGACGATCGAGTCGCCGACGTGCAACGTCCCGCGCTGCACCAGCACGGTAGCCACCGGGCCACGGCCGCGGTCCAGGTGCGCCTCGATGGCGATGCCCTGGGCGTCCTGGTTCGGGTTGGCCCGCAGGTCCAGCGCCGCGTCCGCGGTCAGCAGGATGCCTTCGAGCAACCCGTCGATGTTGAGGTTGTTGCGCGCCGACACATCGACGAACAGCGTCTCGCCGCCGTACTCCTCGGCCACCAGCCCGTACTCGGTGAGCTGCTGGCGCACCTTCTGCGGGTTGGCGCCCTCCTTGTCGATCTTGTTCACGGCGACCACGACCGGCACGTCCGCCGCCTGCGCGTGGTTGAGCGCCTCGATCGTCTGAGGCATCACACCGTCGTCGGCTGCCACCACCAGCACCACGATGTCGGTGGTGGACGCGCCACGGGCACGCATGGCGGTGAACGCCTCGTGACCGGGGGTGTCGATGAAGGTGATGGCCCGGTCGACCGCCTCGTGCTCCACGTGCACCTGGTAGGCGCCGATGTGCTGGGTGATGCCGCCTGCCTCGCCGGCGATCACGTTGGACTTGCGGATCGCGTCCAGCAGCCGGGTCTTGCCGTGGTCGACGTGACCCATCACGGTCACCACCGGTGGACGGGCCACCAGCGCCTCGTCGCCGCCCTCGTCGTCGCCGAAGGTCAGGTCGAAGGACTCGAGCAGCTCGCGGTCCTCGTCCTCGGGGCTGACGACCTGGACGTTGTAGTTCAGCTCGGCCCCCAGCAGCTGCAGGACCTCCTCGTTGACCGACTGGGTCGCGGTGACCATCTCGCCGAGGTGGAACATCACCGTCACCAGCGCGGCCGGCTCGGCATTGATCTTCTCGGCGAAGTCCGACAGCGACGCGCCACGGGGCAGCCGCAGCACCTCGCCGCTGCCGCGCGGAACCTGCACGCCCCCCAGCGACGGGGCAGACATGTTGTCGAACTCTTGACGCCGCTGCTTCTTGCTCTTGCGGCCGCGGGTCGGACGGCCACCCTGGCGGCCGAAGGCGCCTGCGGTGCCGGCTCCCCGGCCGCGGCCACCTGGGCCGCCACCACCGGGACGGGCGCCGAAGCCACCGCCACCACCACCACCGGGAGCGCCACTCGGCGCGCCGCCGCTGCCACCACCTGGGCCGCCGCGGTAACCACCACCCCCACCGGGAGCGCCACCGCCACCGGGACCACCGCGGTAACCGCCGCCGGCGCCGGGAGCGCCACCGGGACGGCCCGGGCCACCCGGACGGCCAGCGCCTGCGCCACCGGGACCTGCCGGACGCCCGGGAGCGCCGGGACGGCCCATGCCACCGGGACCGCCACGGCCGGGAACCATGCCCGGGTTCGGGCGCGGCGGCATCATGCCTGGGTTGGGACGCGGGCC
>NZ_DASVSG010000173.1:0-12081 GCF_036388195.1 Jatrophihabitans sp.
GCCATCCCCGTCCGCTACCGCCCCGAGCTGGCTAGGTCACTGGACAACCTCGGCGTCTATCTCTCCGAACTTGGCCGGCCCGCCGACGCTCTGCCGATCAGCCAAGAGGCCGTCGACATCCGCCGGGAACTGGCCGCCGCAAACCCCGACCGCTACCGCCCCGACCTGGCCAGCTCGCTGAACAACCTCGGCATCCGACTGTCCGCACTTGGCCGGCCCGCCGACGCGCTGCCGGTCACCCAACAGGCCGCCGACATTTACCGGGAACTGGCCGCCGCCAACCCCGACCGCTACCGCCCCGACCTAGCCGCCTCGCTGAACAACTTTTGCGTCCAGCTGTTCGAAGTTGGCCGGCCCGCCGACGCTCTGCCGATCAGCCAAGAGGCCGTCGACATCTACCGGGAACTGGCCGCCGCCCTCCCAGGCCGCTACCGCCCTGACCTGGCCAGCTCGCTGGACAACCTCGGCGTCTATCTCTCCGAACTTGGCCGGCCCGCCGACGCGCTGCCGATCACCCAAGAGGCCGTCGACATCCGCCGGGAACTGGCCGCCGCCATCCCCGACCGCTACCGCCCCGACCTAGCCGGCTCGCTGAACAACCTCGGCATTCTTCTGTCCCAATTGGACCGGCCCGCCGACGCGCTGCCGATCAGCCAAGAGGCCGTCGACATCTACCGGCAACTGGCCGCCGCCATCCCCGACCGCTACCGCCCCAACCTAGCCAGGTCCCTGCATCTATTGGCCGACATCCTGACATCTTTGAGCGCCGCAGCGGAAGCGGAGCAGGCGCGGAGTGAAGCCGGTGCCCTCCTGCGTGAGTTGCTATAGCAGCGCCAGCCCGGGGTCGCGCAGCACCGCCGCGACATCGGCAAGGAACTCCGAGCCCTGCTGGCCGTCCACCGAGCGGTGGTCGAACGACACCGCCAGCTGGGTGACCCAGCGTGGCTCGATGCGCTCGTCGTCGCCCTCGCCGACCACCCAGGGCTGCCGGCGGATCGCGCCGAAGGCCAGGATCGCGGCCTCGCCCGGGTTCAGGATCGGCGTGCCGGTGTCGACGCCGAACACCCCGACGTTGGTGATGGTGAAGGTGCCGCCGCTCATGTCGGCCGGCGTCGTCTTGCCGGCCCGGGCCGTCTCCGTCAAAGTGCCGATGGCCTGGGCCAGCTCCAGCAGCGACAACGACTCCGCGCCCTTGATGTTGGGCACGATCAGGCCCCGGTCGGTGGCCGCCGCGATGCCCAGGTTGACGTAGTGCTTGACCACGATCTCGCCGGCCGCCTCGTCCCAGGTGGAGTTGATGATCGGCGTGCGCCTGGCCGCCCACAGCACCGCGCGGGCGACGAACAGCAGCGGCGAGACCTTGACCCCGGCGAACTCCCGCCGGGCGCCGATCCGCTTGCGCAGCTCCATCATCTCGCTGACGTCGACGGTGATGAACTCGGTGACGTGCGGCGCGGTGAACGCCGAGGCCACCATCGCCGCGGCGGTGTGCTTGCGCACCCCCTTGATCGGGATCCGGGTCTCCGCCTCACGAACCGGCACGGCGCTGGCCGCGGCCGGGGTGCTGACGGCCTGCTGGACGTCCTCCCGGGAGATGGTGCCGTTGGGCCCGGTGGGCACCACGGTGCCCAGATCCACGCCCAGGGTCTTGGCGAGCTTGCGGACCGGGGGCTTGGCCAGCACCGTCCGGTGCGGGGTGACCACGGCGGTCGCCGCGCCCGCGCCGGGGGTCACGTTGAACGCCTCGTGGGCGGTGGGCGCCGGCACTCCGGCCGACGGCTGCGGCCGCTTGCGCCGGCGGCTGCGCTCGCCCGAGACCCCGTAGCCGACCAGCACCGCCTGCCGCTCGCCGGAACCGCCTGAACCCCCGGCGCCGTTGGAGCCGTTGCCCGACGCCGCGCCGGCAGGCGCCGAGCCGGTGATCCCGCCGTCGACAGGAGGCGTCGGGATCATGTCCTCGGCGCCACCGCCGACCGGGGTCTCGTCGACATCCTTGGCGCCAGAGGGCGTCGGCTGGCTGCTGCCCGATCCGCCGGTCAGCTCGCCGGTGCCCACCTTGAGGGTGATGATCGGCTGGCCGACGTCGACGGTGACGCCCTCGTCGAAGTGGATCTCATGCACCACCCCGGCATAGGGCGAGGGCAGCTCGACCGCTGCCTTGGCGGTTTCGACCTCGACCAGCACCTGGTTGACGACCACCGCGTCGCCGACCTTGACGTCCCAGCGGAGGATGTCGGCCTCGGTCAGGCCCTCTCCGACGTCGGGGAGTTTGAATTGCTTGAGCTCAGCCACGGTTGCGGTTCTCCTAGTAGGCCAGGGAGCGGTCGACGGCGTCGAGGATCCGGTCGACGTCGGGCAGCCACTCCTCCTCGACCCGGCTCGCCGGGTACGGGGTGTCGAAGCCGCCGACCCGCAGGACCGGGGCCTCCAGTGCGTAGAAGGCCCGCTCCTGCACCCGGGCCGCGATCTCGGCGCCCATCCCCAGCGTCACCGAGGCCTCGTGCACGACCACCAGCCGACCGGTCTTCTGCACCGACTGCACGACGGTATCGGTGTCCAGCGGCGACAGGGACCGCAGGTCGATGACCTCCAGCTCCGAACCGTCCTCGGCGGCGGCCCGGGCGGCGTCCAGCGCGGTGGCGACCATCGGCCCGTAGGCGACCAGGGTGGCATCGCGGCCGGGACGGACCACGTGCGCCTTGTGCAAGGGCGCCGGGACGGCATCCAGATCGACATCGCCCTTGGCCCAGTACCGGCGCTTGGGCTCGAAGAAGATCACCGGGTCGTCGGACTGGATGGACTGCCGCAGCATCCAGTAGGCGTCGGAGGGGTTGGAACAGGTGACCACCTTCAGGCCGGCGGTGTGGGCGAAGTACGCCTCCGGGGACTCCGAGTGGTGCTCGACCGCTCCGATGCCGCCGCCGTACGGGATCCGGACGGTGATGGGCATCTTGACCTGGCCGAGCGACCGGTTGTGGAACTTGGCCACCTGGCAGACGATCTGGTCGAAGGCGGGGTAGACGAACCCGTCGAACTGGATCTCGCAGACCGGCCGGTAGCCCCGGATCGCCAGCCCCACCGCCGAGCCGAGAATGCCCGACTCGCCCAGCGGGGCGTCGATCACCCGGTCCTCGCCGAAGTCCTTCTGCAGGCCGTCGGTGATTCGGAAGACGCCACCGAGCTTGCCGACGTCCAGGCCCATCACCAGCACCTTGGGATCGGCTTCCATCCGGTTGCGCAGCGCCGCGTTCAGGGCCGCGGCCATGCTCATGGTGCTCATGCTGTTTCCTCCCACCGATCCACCTGGCTCTTCGCGCTAGCGCTCATCGCGACATCCGCTCCGCTCCTGGCGCGAGCGCTCATCGCCGGATTCGCTCCGCTCCTCGCTTCGCTGCGATGCTCGCTCATCGGTGCGCCTCCTCGAAGGAGTTCAGGTACTCGGCGTAGCCGGCCCGCTGCTGGGCCAGTTCCTCGGTCGGCTCGGCGTACACATGGTCGAAGGGCGACAGCGGGCCGGGATCCTCCAGCCTGCGGCAGGCCTCGCGGATCCGTTCGGCCAGCGCCTCGGACTCGGCGTCGAGGGAGTCGAAGAAGTCCTGGCCGACCCCGGCTTCGCGCACCAGGTAGGCGCGCACCCGCTCGACCGGATCGCGCAGCCGCCAGGTCTCCAGCTCGTCGGAGAGCCGGTACCGGGTCGGATCGTCGGACGTGGTGTGCGCGCCCATCCGGTAGGTGTACGCCTCGATCAGCGTCGGGCCCTGGCCCGAGCGTGCCTCGTCCAGAGCCAGCCGGCTGGCGGCCAGGCACGCCAGCACGTCGTTGCCGTCGATCCGGATGCCCGGGAAGCCGAAGCCGGACGCCCGCTGGAACAGCGGCACCCGGCTCTGGCGCTCGACCGCCTCCGAGATCGCCCACTGGTTGTTCTGGCAGTAGAAGACCACCGGCAGGTTGGACGCGGCCGCCCAGATGAACGCCTCGTTGACGTCGCCCTGGCTCGAGGCGCCGTCGCCGAAGAACGCGATGACCGCGGTGTCGCGGTCATGGTCGCCCGAGCCGACGGCGCCATCGCGGACCACGCCCATGGCGTAGCCGACCGCGTGCAGCGTCTGGGCGCCCAGGACGATGGTGTACAGGCTGAAGTTGTTCTCGTTCGGGTTCCAGCCGCCCAGGCTGACGCCGCGGAACATCCCCAGCAGCGTCACCGGGTCGACGTCGCGGCACCAGGCCACCCCGTGCTCGCGGTAGGTCGGGAACGCCATGTCCTGCGGGCGCATCGCCCGGGCAGCGCCGACCTGGGCGGCCTCCTGGCCGAGGCAGGACGCCCACAGCCCGAGCTCGCCCTGGCGCTGCAGCGCGGTGGCCTCGGCGTCGAAGCGGCGGACCAGCACCAGGTCCCGGTACAGCGAGGTGATCTCGTCATCGGTGATCTCGAGCGGAAAGTCCGGATGGGACACCCGGATGCCCTCAGGAGTCAGGAGTTGGATCAGGTCCGGCTCAGGGGGGACATGTCCGTGCAGCGACATCAGGTCTCCTCGCGTCTCGAGCACCGGCTGCGGGATCACCGCGGGTGCCGTCAGGCTTGCTTGTTCTGGCTGAGGCGGCTCTGCCAGTCCAACGATGTGAACTTCTGGCGAGTCTGGCTGGGGGCGAGCTCAGGGATGGCGAGTGCCCCCGCGGCGACTGCGTGTATCTCATAGTCGCATGAACTGCCCGATGCCCGTGGGCGGCTTCGGCTACCCCGGCCGGAATCACACCGCCGGCTGGCCGCGGGTTACCCCGTTGCTCGGGTCACAATAACCTCCGCCGGGCGACACGGACCTGACAGAGCCCGCAGGGACCTTCCGAGGCCGCGGGTACTCCACTAGCGTCTGCAGCCGGGGGGCCCACCAGCCAGCTACCAGGAGGCCAGATGCTCATCGCGGATATCTTGCGGCGCAAGGGATCGAACGTCGTCACCATCGCATCGGACGAGCCGGTGTCACACATGGTGGCAAGCCTGGCCGAACACAAGATCGGCGCGCTGGTCGTGGTGGACGGCGGCCGGACGGTCGGCATCGTCTCGGAGCGGGATGTGGTGCGCCGGCTGCACCGGGTCGGTCCCGGGGTGCTGGAGCTGCCGGTCTCGGAGCTGATGACCACCGACGTGATCAGCTGCGAGCCCACCGACAGCGTGGACCAGATCGGCGCGGCCATGACCGAGAAGCGGATCAGGCACATGCCGGTGCTGGCCAAGGGCGAGCTGGCCGGCATCGTCACGATCGGGGACGTGGTGGCGGCCCGGATCGCCGACCTCGAGCAGACCCGCGGCCAGCTCGAGAGCTACATCACCCAGGGCTGAGGCAGGCTGATCGGCCGTCTGGGTCAACCGGTCAGCTCCGCTGGGCAATATCAACCGGCCAGCTCCGCTGGCAGCGGCTCGGTGTGCACGACGGCCAGCCGCGACACCGCCCTGGTCCAGCAGACGTACAGCCGGCGCAGGCCGGCCAGCCGGTCCAGCTCGGCGGCCACGATCTCGGCAGGCTCGAACAGCACCACCGAGTCGAACTCCAGGCCCTTGGCCGCCGTCGCCGGCACCACGGTGACCCGCTCGGCCGGCTCGCGGTCCAGGCCGGCCGCGGCGATCCCCGCCGCGGCGAGTTCGGCGAGCACGTCGGCCGCCCGGACGTCGGGCACGATCACCGCGATCGAGCCCTCCGCGGCCAAACAGCGCCCGACCGCGTCCAGCAGGTCCGTGCCGTAGCTCAGCGCCTGCTCCCCGGACCGGATCGAGGACGCCGGCGGGACGTCGGACGCGATGTGCGGCAGCAGCCGGTTGGCGACCTGGAGAACCTCGCCCGGCACCCGGTAGCCGATCGTCAGCGGCCTGATCCGCGCCGCCGGCTGGCCGAGGTGGGTCAGCGCCGCCTGCCAGGAGCCGGCTGCCCAGGGCGCCGTGGTCTGGGCCTGGTCGCCCAGCACGGTCAGCGAGCCGAGCGGGCACCGGCGGGCCACCGCCCGGCACTGCATCGGCGACAGATCCTGCGCCTCGTCCACCACCACGTGGACGAAGCCCTCGACGCCGCTGATCAGGCCGGCCAGCTCGTCCAGCAGCACCAGGTCGGCAGCGGAGAACCCGGCCTGCCTGGCCGGCACCGGCCGCGCCGGCGGCGTACGGCGGAGCAGCTGCAGCTCCTCCTCGCTCAGCCGGGCACCGGCGCAGCGGCGGGCGAAGTCCGCATCGGTGTACAGCCTGAGCAGCACCACCCGCGGGTCCAGGGCGGGCCAGACCGAGTCGATGTACTCCCGGACCTGCGCCGAGCGGGCCACCTTGGCGGTCTCGGCATCGGACGGGGCGCCGCCGGCGTCCTCGCGCTGCCGGCGGACGTCCTGGGCCAGCAGCTGCCGCAGCCGCTCCCGGGCGCTGTCCCAGCGCAGCTCGCCGCTGGCCATGCTGCGGCGCGCGTCATCGACATAGCGGCGGGCCCGCTCGACCGGGATCCGGTACCGGCGGGTGCCCACGATCGGCACGACGTCCTCGGTGGGCTTGGCGATGTAGCTGAACACCGCTCGTCGCAGCACCTCCGCCATCCGTGCGTCGCCCTTGAGGATCGCGACCGGCACCGGGTCCTCGCGCTGCGGCTGGATACCCGAGACCAGCTGGTCGACGGTGCTCTGCCGGATGCCGCTCTCGCCCAGCGCCGGCAGCACCTGGGCGATGTAGCGCAGGAACGCCGAGTTCGGCCCGACCACCAGCACCCCGGAGCGCCGCAGCCGTTCCGGGTAGCTGTAGAGCAGGTACGCCGCCCGGTGCAGCCCGACCGCGGTCTTGCCGGTGCCGGGCGCGCCCTGGATGCACAGCGAGGTGTCCAGGTCGGCCCGCACCAGCTCGTCCTGGTCCGGCTGGATGGTGGCCACGATGTCGCGCATCGGCCCGACCCGGGGACGCTCGATCTCATCGCGCAGCAGGTGCGAGGCCAGCCCCAGCTCCTCGCCGGCATCGAGGTGCTCGTCCTCGAAGGAGGTGAGCTGCCCGTCGGCGAAGCCGAACCGGCGGCGCAACCTCACTCCCTGCCGGTCGGCGGTGCTGGCCCGGTAGAACGGCCGGGCGATCGGGGCTCGCCAGTCGATCACCATCGGATCGCCGGAGTTGTCGCGGATGTGCCGGCGGCCGATGTGGAACACCTCGCCGGCCGGATGCTGGCCGTCCGGATCGCGATCGGTGCGGCCGAAGAACGGCGGCGCGGAGCTGCCGTCCGACAGCTGCTTCAGCCGGTCGGCGCGGAGCCGTCCCAGGCTCTCGCTGGCCAGGGCGTCCACGCCGTAGTCGGCGATCCGGTCGGCGGCCTCCCGCATCTGCTCCAGGCAGGCCAGCGACTCCTGCAGGTGTTCTCGTTCGGCAAGCAGCAGCGGATCGTCACTCACGATTGGACAACGCTAGACCTGCGGCGCAACTGATTTATCGCGGGCGCTGATCCGCCGTCGGCCAAACGGCATCGACCCCGGCCCGCTGGATGCGGACCGGGGTCGATCACCTGCTCGGCCGGGCTGATTCAGCCCCGGCCTGTCGTGCTCAGCTCTCGTTGCGGCGACGACGGCCGATCATCATCAGCGCGAACCCGGCCAGGGCCAGCGCACCGGCCGAGGCCGCCGAGATCCGCTGGTTCCGCAGGCCCGTGTCGGCCAACCCGGACTCACCGCCCGTGCTGGTTCCTACGACCGGGGCCTTCGTGCCGGTCTTGGTGCCGGTCTTGGTGCCGGTGCCCGAGGGCGGGTTGACCACCGTGTCAGCGCTCAGGTACCGCGCCTTCCCGTTGGACCCGAGCCCGGCCGACATCACCGTCTTGGAGCCGGTGTTGTTGGCCACCGTGACGGGGATGCTGAAGGTGCCAGCGGCGTTGGCGAAGCCGTGCGCGAGCACCGTCCGCTTCATGGGACTGCCGCTGTTGCTGTAGTACCACCCGATCTCGATCGGCGCCCCCGGCTTGTAGCCGGTTCCGGTGACCGTGATCACCTGGTTGACGTAGATCTTCGACGGCACGCCGCCCAGCTTGCCGTCCGCCTTCGGCTTGGACGCAGGCAGCGCGACCGCGGCCACCTTCGTCACCTTCAGCGTGAAGTTCTGGGTCGCGTCGGGCGAGACGCCGTTGCTGGCCTTGATCACGAGCGGGTAGTTGGTGCTGGCCGTCACCGACGGGGTTCCGGCGATGGTGGCCGTCCCGTTGTGGTTGTCGGTGAACGTCATGCCCGGCGGCAGCGCGCCGGTCTTGGTGATCGTGGTCGCCGTCGGGTACCCGGCGGTCGTGGTCACGGTGAAGCTCTGGCCGGCCACGTCCGAGGTGAAGGTGACGGTGTTGGCGCTGGTGATCACCGGCGGCGCGTTGACGGTCAGCGTGAAGCTCTGGGTCGCGTCGGTGCTGGCGCCGTTGCTGGCCTTGATGGTGATTCCGAACGTCCCGCTCACCGTCGGGGTGCCGGCGATGGTAGCGGTGCCGTTGTGGTTGTCGGTGAACGTCACCCCGGCCGGCAGGGCGCCGGTCTTGGTGAGGGTGGTCGCGGTCGGGTACCCGGCCGTGGTGGTCACCGTGAAGCTGCCCGCGGTCCCCTTGGTGAAGGTGGCGTGGTCAGCGCTGGTGATCACCGGCGAGGCGTTCGGCGGCACCACCGTCAGGGTGAACGACTGCTGGGTGGACCCGGCGGAGTTGCCCGCCGTGATCGTCAGCGGGTAGCTGCCGGTGGTGCCGGCAGCCGGCGTGCCACTCAACGTGGCGGTGCCGTTTCCGTTGTCGGTGAAGCTCACCCCGGCCGGCAGCGTGCCGGTCTGCGACATCGACGTGGCGGTCGGGTAGCCGGCCGTGGTGGTCACCGTGAAGCTGCCCGCGCTGCCGATCGTGAACGTGGTGTGGTCGGCGCTGGTGATCACCGGCAGCTTGGTGACCGTGAGCGTGAAGCTCTGGGTCGCGTCGGTGGTCTGGCCGTTGCTGGCCGTGATCGTGATCGGGAAGGATCCGGCCGCCGTCGGGGTGCCCGCGATGGTCGCGGTCCCGTCACCGTTGTCGGTGAAGCTCACCCCGGCCGGCAGCGCGCCGGTCTTGGTGAGGGTGGTCGCGGTCGGGTAGCCGGCCGTGGTGGTCACGGTGAAGCTGCCCGCCGTGCCGACCGCGAAGGTCGCGTGGTCATCGCTGGTGATCACCGGCGAGGCATTCGCCGGCTGCACCGTGAGGGTGAAGGACTGCTCGGTGGACCCGGCGGAGTTGGCCGCCGTGATCGTCAGCGGGTAGCTGCCGGTGGTGCCGGCAGCCGGCGTGCCACTCAACGTGGCGGTGCCGTCACCGTTGTCGGTGAAGCTCACCCCGGCCGGCAGGGCGCCGGTCTGCGACAGCGTGGTCGCCACCGGGTACCCGGCCGTGGTGGTCACGGTGAAGTTGCCCGCCGTGCCGATCGCGAACGTCGTGTGGTCGGCGCTGGTGATGACCGGCAGCTTGGTGACCGTCAGCATGAAGCTCTGGGTCGCGTCGGTGGTCCCGTTGCTGGCCGTGATCGTGATCGGGAACGCGCCGGCAGCCGTCGGGGTGCCCGCGATGGTGGCGGTGCCGTCACCGTTGTCGGTGAACGTCACCCCAGCCGGCAGCGAACCGGTCTTGGTGATGGTGGTGGTGGTCGGGTAGCCGGGGGTGGTGGTCACCGTGAAGCTGCCCGCCGTCCCGACCGCGAACGTGGCATGGTCGGCGCTGGTGATCACCGGCGAGGCGTTCGCCGGCACCACGGTGAGGGTGAAGGACTGCTGCCGGTTACCGGCCGCGTTGGTAGCGGTGATGGTCAGCGGGTAGCTGCCGGCGGTGCCCGCGGCCGGGGTGCCGGCCAGGGTGGCGGTGCCGTCACCGTTGTCGGTGAAGGTCACGCCGGTGGGCAGCGCTCCGGTCTTGGTGAGGGTGGTGGCCACCGGGTAGCCGGCCGTGGTGGTGACGGTGAAGCTGCCCGCCGCGCCGACCACGAACGTCGTCGAGTTGGCGCTGGTGAAGCTCGCCAGCTCGTACACCATCAGGGTGAAGTCCTGGGTGGTGAACCCGGTGGCGTTGGTGGCCCTGAACTGCAGGTTGTACACCCCGCCGGTGCCCGCGGCCGGCGTGCCGGCCAGGGTGGCGGTGCCGTCACCGTTGTCGGTGAAGGTGACGCCGTCAGGCAGCGTTCCGGTGGTCTGGGTGACGGTGTCCGCAGCCGGGCTGGTGGTCACCGTGAAGCTGCCCGCCGTGCCCACCGTGAACGTGTCATGGTCAGTACTGGTGATGTCGGGCGCCTGGTTGACCGTCAGCGTGAACGCCTGGGTCGCATCCGGGGCCACACCGTTGCTGGCCGTGATGGTGATCGGGTAGCTGCCCGACACGGTCGGCGTGCCGGCGATGGTGGCGGTGCCGTCACCGTTGTCGGTGAAGGTCACCCCGGCCGGCAGCGCACCGGTCTTGGTGATCGTGGTGGCCGCCGGAACTCCGGGAGCCGTGGTCACCGTGAAGGCGCCGGCCGCGCCGCGGCTGAAGGTGTCGTGGTCGGCGCTGGTGATGCTCGGCGGCTGGTTCACCGTCAGCGTGAAGTTCTGGGTGGTGTCGGGAGTGACACCGTCGCTGGCGGTGAGGGTGAGCGGGTACGTGCCGCCGGTGCCCGCCGCCGGGGTGCCCGCGATGGTCGCGCCACAACCGGACGGCGAGAAGCTCACCCCGGACGGCAGCGTGCCGGTGTAGGACACCGTGGTGCCCGCGCCGCCGGAGGTGGTCACCGAGAACGAGCCGGCCGTGCCCACCACGAAGGTGGCGTGGTCGGCGCTGGTGATCACCGGCGACTCCACCACCGTCAGCGTGAAGGACTGGGTCGCCGCCGGGCTCGCCCCGTTGGTCGCGGTGATCGTGATCGGGTAGCTGCCCGCCGTGCCCGCTGCCGGGGTGCCAGCGATGCTCGCGGTGCCGTTGCCGTTGTCGGTGAACGTCACGCCGCTGGGCAGCGCGCCGGTCTTGCTCAGCGTGGTCGCCACCGGGAACCCGGCCTGGGTGGTCACCAGGAAGTTGCCCGCCGCGCCGGACTGGAAGGTGGCGTGGTCGGCGCTGGTGATGGTCGGCGACTCGGTCACCGTCAGGGTGAACGCCTGGCTGTCCGACGGGGCGGTGCCGTTGTCGGCGTTGATGGTGAAGCTGTACGTCCCACCGCTACCGGCCGGCGGGGTGCCGGCCAGGGTGCCGGTGCCGTCGCCGTTGTCGGTGAAGCTCAGCCAGGCCGGCAGGGTGCCGCTGGTGGTCAGCGTCGGGTTCGGGAACCCGCTGGTGGTGACGGTGAACGAGCCCGCCGTCCCCACCGCGAACGAGGTGCTGTTGGCGCTGCTGATGGTCGGCGCGCTGGAGACCGTCAGGGTCGCCGCGGTGGAGGTCGCCGAGCCGACCGTGTTGGTGAACACGGCCCGGTACTGGTTGCCGTTGTCACCGGCGGCCGCGGTGAAGGTGTAGGTGGGGCTGGTCGCGCCGGCGATGTTCGCGAAGCTGCCGCCGCCGACCGAACGCTGCCACTGCACCGTCGGGGCCGGGAAGCCCGATGCCGCCGCGGTGAAGCTCACCGACGCGCCCGGGTTCACCGACTGGTCAGCCGGGTTGGTGGTGATCGCCGGCGCCTGGTTGACGTTGACGGTCAGGGTCTGGGTGCCGTTCGGGTTGACCCCGTTGGACGCGGTCAGGTTCAGCGTGTACGCCCCACCGGTGCCGGCTGCCGGCGTGCCGGACAGGGTCGCGGTGCCGTTGCCGTTGTCGACGAAGCCCAGGCCGGTCGGCAGGGTGCCGGTCCGGCTGATGCTCGGCGTCGGGTAGGCGGTCGGGGTGGTGGTGATGGTGAACGAGCCGGGAGTGCCGGTCGTGAAGGTCGTGGTGTTGGCGCTGGTGAAGGCCGGGGCCTGGCTGACCGTGACCGTCAGCGTCTGGGTGGCGTTCGGGTTCACGCCGTTGGACGCGGTCAGGCTGAGCGGGTAGCTGCCGCCAGCGGTCGGGGTGCCGGACAGGGTCGCGGTGCCGTTGCCGTTGTCGACGAAGGTCATGCCCGGCGACACCGTGCCGGTCCGACCGACCGCGGGCG
>NZ_DASVSG010000174.1:0-3507 GCF_036388195.1 Jatrophihabitans sp.
TGAAAGGTCGTGCGGGCACTACGGTGAGACACGAGAGCCTCCGGGTCGGAGTGGGTCCTAGACAAACCACACCCCACCCGGAGGTTCTCACCGTTTCAAGCCGCCACGCCCACCACCAACGTCCTGGCCGAGTACATCTAGGCGCTGCTGACCGGATTTCCGAAGGTGGCGGCCAGCACATCGTGCAGGTCGGGGTCGGCCAGCACCAGCACCTCGTCCCCGGCCTGCAGCAGGCTGGACCCGCGCACCGGCAGCAACCGGTCCGCGCGCACCACCAGGCTGATCCAGGCGTCCTCGGGCAGGGCATGCAGCTCATCGATCCGGTGCCCGTCGGCCGGGGCGCCGGGGGTCACGGTGAACCGGTGCACCCCCTCCGGCTCGTTGCGCAGCCGCACACCGATCGCCCACGGCTCGGGCTCGACCTCGCGCATCGGCAGCCGCAGCAACCGGGCGACGGCAGGAACCAGGCTGCCCTGCAGCAGCACCGACAGCACCACCACCACGACGACGATGCCGTAGAGCCGTTCGGCGTCCGGGACGTGCGCGGCAAGGATGAAGCTGCCCAGCAGGATCGGCACCGCGCCCTTGAGCCCGGCGAACAGCACGAAATTGCGTTCGTTGCCCGCCAACCGCGCCGGGATCAGGCAGAGCCCGACGAACACCGGCCGGATCACCAGGGCCAGCACCAGCCCGGTGACCAGTCCCGGGATCAGCACGTTCGCGCGGGTCAGCACCGCCAGATCCACCGCCAGCCCCAGCACCACGAAGGCGACGATCTCGCCGAGGCTGGCCAGCGCGGAGTGGAACCGCTCGATCTCGCGCTTGTAGGGCGCCCGCTCGTCGCCGAGCAGGATGCCGGCGATGAAGACCGCGAGGAAGCCGGAGCCGTGTGCCAGGGTGGCGGCGCCGAACAGGATCAGCGCGCAGGCAAACGTCCGCAGCGGGTAGAGCCCCTCGCTGGGCAGGGGCACCGCCCGCATGAACCACAGCAGCGCCCGGCCGCCGACGATCCCGACCGCGGCGCCGACGCCCATCTGCAGCACGAACTGGCCGGCGATCTGGCCGAACGCGCCCGCGCTGAGGCCGCCGGCCGCGATCAGGCTGGCCATCAGCGCGATGCCGACCGGGTCGTTGGCCCCGGACTCCCCCTCCAGGATGGTGCCGCTGCGCCCGGTGACCTCCCGCCGTCCCAGCACCGAGAACACCACCGCCGGATCGGTGGGCGCGATCGCGGTCGCCACCAGCAACGCCAGGAACCAGCTCAGCCCGAACGCCCAGTGGACGAACGCCGCCGCCGCCGCGGTGGTGAGGAAGGTGCCCAGCACCCCGACGGTGACGATCGGGGCGGCCGCGGCCCGGAACTTCAGCCAGCCCAGGTGCAGGCCGCCGTCGAACAGGATGCAGATCAGGGCGACGGTGACCAGCCGCTCCACCAGCTGCTCCGGCGGGTGGTGCAGGTCCGGGATCGCCTTCACCGCCACCGCGGCGGCAACCAGCACCAGCAGCGGCGCCGGGATCCGGATCCGCTCGGTCAGCCGGTTCGACAGCAGCGCCAGCAGCCCGGCCGCGGCCACCAGCAGCACCAGGCGCGCGAAGGGATAGGTGTCAGTCATGACGCTCCGAGGCTCAGGGTCAGTAGCAGGACAGATCCGTTGCCGACCAGGCTTCCCGGCGCACCGGGGTCCACCCTAGTGCCGCGGGCGGTGAGTGCCGCGGGCGGTGAGTGCCGCGCGCGCTGCTGGCGGCTCGCTGAGCGGCCGGGTCCGTCCCGGCGTGGCATCGCCGACCCCGAACTCGACTGAGTCGAGCGCTTGCCGTCCGCCGGTGGGGATTACCATGCCCTGACGCAGGCGAACGATGTGCCGCGGTGCAGACTTGCGGTGAGTGCCTAGGAGGCCACGGATGAAGTTTCGACTACAGCGGCAGGAGTTCGCCGAAGCCGTCGCCTGGACCGCGCGCAGCATCCCCACCCGGCTGCCGGTGCCGGTGCTGGCCGGCCTGCTGCTGCAGGCCAGGGACGGCCAGTTGCAGCTGTCCGGCTTCGACTACGAGGTCTCCACCCGCTGCGACCTGGACATCCAGCTCTTCGAGGAGGGCTCGGCGGTGGTCGCCGGCCGGCTGCTGGCCGAGATCACCAAGGCGCTGCCGGCCAAGCCGGTGGACGTCGAGCTGGTCGGCGACAGCGTCGAGCTGACCTGCGGCGGCGCCCAGTTCACCCTGCCGACCCTGCCGCTGGAGGACTACCCGCGGCTGCCGCCGATGCCCGAGCTCGCCGGCACCATCAAGGCTGCCGAGTTCAGCACCGCGGTCAGCCGGGTGACGATCGCCGCCGGCCGGGACGAGACCTTGCCGATGCTCACCGGCGTGCAGGTCGAGATGGCCGGCGACCGGATCACCATGTCGGCCACCGACCGCTACCGGCTGGCGATGACCGAGCTCGCCTGGCAGCCCGAGCGTCCGGATGTCGAGATGAGCGCGCTGGTCCCGGCCAAGGCGCTGTCGGATACCGCCCGGGCGCTGGGCGCCGCCGGCGGGGACGTCCAGCTGCACCTGGACCCGGTCTCCACCGACCAGTCCCTGGTCGGGCTGGGCTCGCAGTCGCGCCAGACCACCTCCCGGATCATGTCCGGGCCCTACCCCAACGTCCGGGCGATCTTCCCGACCAGCCACAACAGCCGGCTGACGCTGGCCACCAAGGATCTGACCGACGTGGTGCACCGCATCGCGCTGGTCACCGACCGGGGCAATCCGCTGCGACTGCAGGTCAACCCGGACGAGCTGGTCATCGAGGCCGGCGGGCTCGGCTCGGCCCGCGCCCGCGAGGCGACCGAGGCCACCCTCGAGGGTGAGCCCCTGAAGATCGCGATCAACCCGCAGTTCATGCTCGACGGCCTGGGCGCGGTCGGCTCGCCGAACGTGATCCTGTCGTTCGTCTCCACCCACAAGCCGGTGATGATGCTGCCGGCCGACGAGAACGGCGAGGTCATCCCCGGCTTCCGCTACGTCGTGATGTCGGTGCGGATGCCCGAAGGCTGATCGGTTCCCTGCCAGCCGGCGCGGTCTTGCTAGCCGGCGCGGTCTTGCTAGCCGGCGAGAGGTTCCGCGCTAGCCGGCGAGGCCCGGGCCGGCCGGATCAGGCATTGGCCCGGGGCCTGGCATCGGCCCTGGCCCGGGCGTGCCCGGGTCAGCCGGTCCCGGCGGTCCTGGCGCCGGCGGTCCTGGCTCAGGGCTCGGCGCCGGCGTAGGGATCGGTGGGTTGGGCGGGCCGGGGCTGGGCTCCGTCGGAGTGGGCTCCGGCGCGATCGGGGGCACCGTCGGTCCGGGGTCGATCGGCGGGACGGTAGGGCTGGGCGCGATCGGGTCCGTCATGACGAGGCCTGCTCGGAGGCGGCGTCAGCCGGGGCGGACTCGGCGGCTTGCAGCTCGGTGTGGGCGTCGCTGGTGCTGAGCCGGCCGTCGGCGGACTCCAGGTGCGCCCGGACGAACCACTGGTACTGCTCCAGCTGC
>NZ_DASVSG010000175.1:0-38249 GCF_036388195.1 Jatrophihabitans sp.
TGACCTGCCACCGACGCCCTGCGCGTCCGGCCACGACCTGAACCAGCCGAGCCGTGACCCGAGCGACGGCGACAACCGTGCAAGGGTACCGACCCTCTCGCACAGCCCGCCGTCGTACTGTTCTCAGCGTGCTCACCACCCTGCGGCAGCCGCGCTACCTGGGCCTGTTCGCCCTGACGGTGGTCCTCGCGGCGATCTGCGGGGTGGCCGGAACCTGGCAGCTGGAACGGTTCCACCAGAAGCACGAGGCCAACCAGGAGCTGCGCGCCGACGACCGCGACCGCCCCGCCGACATCGCCACCGTCCTGGGCGCCGCGACGGCCCAGATCTCCGACGGCAGGGCCCAGAAGTTTCGGCAGGTGACCGCCACCGGCACCTACCTCGGCGCCGGCGAGACGCTGCTGCGCAACCAGACCGTCGGCGGCGATGTCGGCTACGTCGTGCTCACCCCGCTCAGGACGAGCACCGGTGTGCTGCTCATCGCCCGGGGCTTCGTGGCCCAGACCGGCGCGGCCACCACCAGCCCGCCGGTACCGGCCAGCCCGTCCGGCACTGTCACCGTCACCGCCCGGCTGCAGCCCGCCGGCAGCAAGCCGGACCGGTTCGGACGGCTGCCCGGCCGGCAGGTCGAGACCGTCAACGTCGCCGAGCAGGCCAGCCGGCTCGGTGCCCCGGTGTGGAACGGCTACGCCGAGCTGCTCGCCGGCCAACCAGGCGCCGCGGGCCTCACCCCGCTACCCGAACCTGACCTGTCCAACCCGGCCGGCGGCGCCGACGAGCCGCAGCACGTCGCCTACGTGGTGCAGTGGTACCTGTTCGGCATCCTGGCGCTGTGCGCGCCGTTCGTGATGGCTGCCGCCGAGCGTCGCCGTGAGCAGGCCGCTGAGCCCCAGTCCGGCGACCCCGACGCCGAGCCGGGCAGTCCGAGCCTCGACGCCCAGCCGGCAACCGGCCGAGCAGCCGCTAAGGCCAAGAAGGCCTCGCTGGACGACCGGCTGGCCGGCCGCTCCTGAGCTCGTGTTCAGCCGGGCGGTGATCAATCCTCGGCACACCTAGCGGCGCAGGCTGAGGAGGTTAACCGAGGGTGCGCTCACGACTCTCAACGCGCGCGCAGGCGATGCAATCGTGGGCTGGTTGCGGGCAGGCTCGGCGCGTGAGGCGCCGAGCCTGTTGCAGTCCCCCAGGTCACTCTCCGGTGTGGGTGGTGCTTAGCAGCTGGCGATGCCCGTCCCGACCGGGTTGAGGGCGTCATACTGAGACCAGCCGGCGACTCCGGTGGACGTGTTGCGGAGGTAGACCCAGAAGACGCCGTTGCCGTTGCGGACGTAGCAGTGGACGTCGATGCCGTGACTCGGGTAACCGCGGCCGAAGGCATCGCAATCGGTGTACGGCCCCCGCCGGATGGCTGTGCCATTCCCGAAGCTGAAGCCCCCGCCGCTGTGCCGATCGGGGTGCGTGTTCCAGCCGTAGCAGTGGGCTGGATCGGCTGCGGTCGGCCCAGCGGATACCAGCAGGCCACCTACAGCGATTGTCAGCGCACTTATCAACGTAAGCAGGCGAGATAGCATCAAGGGCCCCTTTCAAGGGTGTGGTGAAGCGGATTTCGTCGAAACCATAGGCATGTTCTCCTGAACCCTCGCTTTAATACAGATCTTGACAACCTGCGTAGAGCGGACTACGAGGCATCCGAATCCGATGATCCACGGGGGGCAGGAGCCCGACAAAAAATGGCGCCGCGCGCGTAGAGCGCGGAAGCGCATACATCCCCGGCCGTTCGGTCGATCGACATACGGTGCGAGCGTCTGGACGACCGATTCGTATGTCAGTCGCCAGGATTCCCCCGCGCGACCGCCAGCGCCGGCGCGCGACGCAGCTACCAGCCAGAACGAGCGCTACCCAGCCACCCCGGAAGTCAGCCCCGCGATCGCGTCCAGCCAGCGCTGCGGGTCCCGTCCGACGCCGATCTCCGCGGCCTCGCTGAACCGGATGATGCCGTCCCGGTCGATCAGGAACGTCCCCCGGTTGGACACGCCGGCGTCGGTGTTGAACACCCCGTACGCCTCGGCCACCGCCCCGTGCGGCCAGAAATCGGCCAGCAGCGGGAAGTTGAGCTCGTCGCGCTGCGCGAAGATCTTGTGCGCGAACGAGGAGTCGATGCTCAGCGTCAGCACCTGCACGGCGTCGTTGGCGAACTCGTCGATCCGGTCCCGCAGCTGCCCCAGCTCGCCGGTGCAGATGCTGGTGAACGCCCACGGGTAGAACACCAGCAGCACGGCCTTGGAGCCCCGGAACGACGACAGCGTCACGACCTCGTTGTTCTGGTCGCGCAGCGTGAAGTCGGGCGCTGGAGTCCCGACCGGCAGGGGCGTCAAGCCCGGACCCGAGACCGCATCAGCCGTAGAGCTCATCGCCGCTCCCCTTTGCCACGTTCGACGCCTGCCTTGGCCCGCCTGCTGACCAGCCGGGCGCCGGTCCAGTCGGCCGACAGCGGCAGCAGCGACGTCTGCGAGAGGCCAGCCGTAGGGGCCGCCTCGGAGATGTCGGACGGCTCGACGTAACCGGGCCGGCCGCGCTTGGGGGTCAGCAGCCAGATCACGCCGTTGTCGGCCAGCGGGGCGATCGCATCCACCAGGGCATCGACGAGGTCCCCGTCGTCCTCCCGGAACCACAGCAAGACGACATCGACGACATCATCGGAGTCCTCGTCCACCATGTCGTCGTCCAGGCGGTTCTCGATCGCTTCGCGCAGAGCCTGGTCGACATCGTCGTCATAGCCCAACTCCTGCACAACCATGCCTGGCTCGATGCCCAGGCGGTCAACCAATGCAGTCGTGTTTTCCCCGGTCCCGGGGGTGGTGCTCACTGCCAGCCTCCAGATGTGCCTGAACGGCGAGGCGACTCCTCACCGCTGGTAACCGTGCCCCGGTAGATAACCACACTTCGGCGACGAAGCAACCCTCCGGGGCTACTCATCGGTAAACATCGGAGGTCACATCTTCTCGCGTGTTGGGGGACACTGGTCAGGTGACTCGTGATCGCTACAGCATCATCACCGACGGGCTGCCCAGCCAGCTCCCCGACATCGATCCCGGCGAGACCCGCGAGTGGATCGAATCCTTCGACGCCGCTGTCGACCATGACGGCCGCCAGCGGGCCCGCTTCCTGCTCCTGAGGCTGCTCGAACGCGCCCGGGAACGCCAGGTCGGCGTCCCGGCGCTGCGCAGCACCGACTACATCAACACCATCCCGCCCGAGCGCGAGCCCTGGTTCCCCGGCGATGAGCACATCGAGCGCCGGATCCGGGCCTACATCCGGTGGAACGCCGCCATCATGGTCAGCCGGGCCAACAAGCACCTGGGCGTCGGCGGCCACATCGCCACCTACGCCTCGGCGGCCTCGCTCTACGAGGTCGGCTTCAACCACTTCTTCCGGGGCAAGGACCTGGCCAGCGGCACCGGCGACCAGATCTTCTTCCAGGGCCACGCCGCGCCCGGCATCTACGCCCGCGCGTTCCTGGAGGGCCGGCTCACCGAGCAGCACCTGGACGGCTTCCGGCAGGAGAGGTCCAAGGCCCCGCACGGCCTGTCCTCCTACCCGCACCCCCGGCTGATGCCCGATTTCTGGGAGTTCCCGACCGTCTCGATGGGCCTGGGCCCGATCGGGGCGATCTACCAGGCCCGGTTCAACCGCTATCTGGCCGCCCGCGGCATCGCCGACACCGCCAACTCCCACGTCTGGGCGTTCCTGGGCGACGGCGAGATGGACGAGGTGGAGTCCCTCGGCGCGATCGGGGTGGCCGCCCGCGAGGAGCTGGACAACCTCACCTTCGTCATCAACTGCAACCTGCAGCGCCTGGACGGGCCGGTGCGCGGCAACGGCAAGATCATCCAGGAGCTGGAGTCCTACTTCCGGGGCGCCGGCTGGAACGTCATCAAGGTGATCTGGGGCCGGGACTGGGACCCGCTGCTGGCCGCCGACCGCGACGGCGTCCTGGTCAACAAGATGAACACCACCCCGGACGGGCAGTTCCAGACCTACACCGTCGAGTCCGGCGCCTACATCCGGGAGAACTTCTTCGGCGGCGACCTGCGGCTGCGCAAGATGGTGGAGGACCTGTCCGACGAGCAGCTGCGGGTGCTTTCGCGCGGCGGCCACGACTACCGCAAGGTCTATGCCGCGTTCAACTCCGCGCGCGCCCACGTGGGCCAGCCGACGGTCATCCTCGCCCACACCATCAAGGGCTGGACGCTGGAGAGCTTCGAGGGCCGCAACGCCACCCACCAGATGAAGAAGCTCAACAAGGTCGACCTCAAGGCCTTCCGGGACCGGCTGCACCTGGAGATCTCCGACGAGGCGCTCGAGGGCGACGTGCCGCCGTACTACCACCCCGGCGAGAAGTCCGACGAGATCCAATACATGAAGGAGCGCCGGGAGGCCCTCGGCGGCTCGCTGCCCAAGCGGGTCAACCGGTCCAAGCCGCTGGTGCTGCCGGACTCGGCGGCCAGCGCCTACGCCGAGCTGAAGAAGGGCTCGGGCAAGCAGAACATCGCGACCACCCAGGTCATGGTCCGGCTGTTCAAGGACCTGATGCGCGACAAGGAGATCGGCAAGCGGTTCGTGCCGATCATCCCGGACGAGGCCCGCACCTTCGGCCTGGACGCGATCTTCCCCACGGCCAAGATCTACTCCCCGCACGGCCAGGAGTACGACGCGGTCGACCGGGACATGCTGCTGTCCTACAAGGAGTCGACCTCCGGCCAGATCCTGCACGAGGGCATCAGCGAGGCCGGCTCCACCGCGTCGCTGATCGCGGCCGGCACCGCCTATGCCACCCACGGCCAGCCGATGATCCCGTTCTACATCTTCTACTCGATGTTCGGGTTCCAGCGGACCGGCGACCAGTTCTGGCAGTTCGCCGACCAGCTCGGCCGCGGCTTCGTCCTGGGCGCGACGGCCGGGCGGACCACGCTGACCGGCGAGGGCCTGCAGCACGCCGACGGGCACTCGCTCCTGATCGCCTCGACCAACCCGGCGGTGGTGGCCTACGACCCCGCGTACGCCTACGAGATCGCCTACATCGTCGAGGCCGGGCTGCGCCGGATGTACGGCTCGTCGCCCGAGCACCCCCACGGCGAGGACGTCTTCTACTACTTCACCATCTACAACGAGCCGATCCCGCAACCGGCCGAACCGGATGGGGTGGACGTCGAAGGCATCCTGCGGGGCATCCACCAGGTGTCCTCCCCAGCTGGCGAGCAGGGCCGGCCGCGCGCCCAGGTGCTGGCCTCCGGGGTGGCGGTGCCGTGGGCGCTGCGAGCCCAGGAGCTGCTGGCCCAGGACTGGGGGGTGGACGTCGACGTCTGGTCGGTGACGTCCTGGAACGAGCTGCGCCGCGATGCGCTGGCCGCCGACGAGCACAACTTCCTGCACCCCGACGCCGAGCCGGTGACGCCGTACATCACCTCCAAGCTGGCCGAGACGTCCGGGCCGGTGGTGGCGGTCTCGGACTACATGCGCGCCGTGCCCGACCAGATCGCCCAATGGCTGCAGGCTGCCGGACGGGAGTGGAGCTCCCTGGGCGCCGACGGCTTCGGTTTCGCCGACACCCGCGGCGCGGCTCGCCGGTTCTTCCACATCGACGCCGAGTCGGTCGTGGTGAACGTCCTGGCGCAGCTGGCCAAGCGCGGCGAGGTCAAGCCGGAGGCGGCTCGCGACGCCCTGGAGAAGTACAAGATCACCGACGTCGCCGCGGCCAACGCGGGCTCGACCGAGGGCGCCGCCTGACGTCTTGCTGACCTACCCGGGCTGGTATGGGCCGGTGAGCCGCTAGGGGCGGCTCACCGCGCATGCCAACCGCAGGCCATCTGTACAACTATCTCCCCCGGCGTTGTACGCTTGGCTGGTGGACGTCGCGATCAGCATGTTGCGAGCTGAGCTGTCGGGCTGGATCGAGCACGTTCGAGCCGGCGAGGAGGTCGTCATCACCGAACGGGGCATCCCGGTGGCCCGGTTGCTGCCGATCGACACAGCGCCGCTGATCGAGCAGCTCACCCAGCAAGGCGTCCTGGGCAAGCCCCGTCGGGCTGACCGGCCGGCGGCCCGCGGCATCGTCAGGGCGCAAGCGACCGAGTCAGTGTCCGAGCTGGTGGCCGAGCAACGTCGCTGACAGCCATGGCCATCGTCTACTTCGACAGCAGCGCCTTCGTGAAGCTGGTCGTCGAGGAGGCCGGCAGCCAGCTCGCCGCCGCCCTCTGGGACGGCTGCGATGCGGCGGTGTCCAGTTCCCTCGCCTATCCCGAAGTCCGCTCTGCGCTAGCTGCCGCCGGGCGTGCGCAGCGCCTGGTCGGGGGCGAACAAACACATGCCGAGACACTGTGGGAACGCTTCTGGGCGGCCACCAGGACGATCGAGGTCACCGAGGCCATCGCGGCGCACGCCGGCGAGCTGGCATCTCGACATTCGTTGCGCGGCGCTGACGCGGTCCACCTGGCAAGCCTGTTGGCAGTGAGCGCCACCGAGACGCTCTTCGCCGTCTGGGATGACCGGCTGCGAACCGGAGCGGCCGCGGCTGGCATCCAGCTGGCGCCGCTGTTGTAGCTGTTGGGCGCCTGCTCAGCTTGGGCGCGACGGGGTTCGCGATAGTTCGGGGCTCTCGATCACGTCGATGAGTGCGCGACGCGGGGACGATGGTGTGTCCGGTGCTTGCCCGACCCGCATCAGCAGGTGCGGGTGCATGGTCAGGCCGAGCTCGAGGCGGAGGAGCTCGTGGGTCTGGGCGACCTCGACGACCTGGGTGAGCAGGCTGGCGACATAGCCGAGCCGGGTGAGTTCGAGCCAGACGCGCTCGAGCGCCTCTCCGGCACGCAGCCACGCCATCCGGTCGTCGTCGAGGGTGCCGAGCACCAGCAGGCATTGGTCGTGGTCCGAGCGGGTGTCGACCGGAAGCCAGCCCCGGCCGCTGGTGTCGAAGTCGCGTAGCGGCAGATCGCCGCTGGCGCCGGCGTCGACATGGGCGACGGTGCTGGCCAGCACGCCGTCGCCGCGGTGCGGGTCGGTGGTGGTCCACGCGCGCAGCTCGGCGCGATAGGCGGGGTCGGTGAGTTCGGCCGTGTCCGCCTGGCGGCTGAGCCGGGCGGTGGCAAGGCGGTGTTCGGGCCGGTCGATGGTGAACAGCTCAGCGGCTTCGGCCGAGGCAGCCGCACCGAGCAGCTGCAGGACGTCCGGCGGCACGGCACGGGTGAAGAACGGGCGGCGGTTGGTGCGGCGCCGATCGATCGCGGCGTTCAGGTGGCTGATGGTGCTGCCGTGGCTGGTTTCCACCGGGAGGGTGACGCGGGCCAGCAGGTTCGGTTGCGCCGGGTCCGGGAACCGTTCCACGACTGCGTCGTAGCCGGCCGCGGCCAGGGCGACCCGGGCGTTGAACAGCGCGCAGCCGCAACTGATCATCAGCTGCCGGCCGCGTGGGTCGAGCACGCGCAGTTGGCGGTGCGGGTCGGCGTGGAGTTCGAGCGAGCCGCGCGTGATCACGAACCGCCACGGTTGGGTGTTGTGTATTGAGGGAGCGAGGATGGCCCGCCCGGCCGCCTGGCCCATCTCGGTATCGGTCAACCCATACATCTTCCTCAGCCGCCTCATCGTGTCGAGATCCCTATGGTTCCCATCGTGGCGACCTGCTCATGCGGGCAGTAGGGACTAAAGGCGCTGTTTCGGCGTGCCGACGACGAATCCTGGCTTGGCTCCACCGGTTTCGGACTTCCGTTGCACGGCTTGGGACGTCGAACCCGACGCGGCTCAGTAGCGGGCGCCGACCACCTGGGCGCCCAGCGGGTCGAGCTCGGCCAGGTCCTCCCTCGTCAACTGGACGTCCAGCGCCGCCACGTTCTGCTCCAGCCACTGCACCCGCTTGGTGCCGGGAATGGGCGCCATCGGCACTCCGAGCCGGGCGGACTGGGCGTGCACCCAGGCCAACGCGATCTGGGCCGGGGCCACCGCATGCCGCTGCGCCACCGCCCGGACCGCCGCCACGATCGCCAGGTTCGCCTGGCCGGCCTCGTCCCGGAACCGGGGATTGAAGCGGCGGAAGTCCTTGTCGTGCAGCCGGGTCGGGTCCACCGTGCCGGTCAGGAAGCCCCGTCCCAGCGGGGAGTACGGCACCAGCCCGATGCCCAGCTCGACCATCGCCGGCGTCACCGCTTCGACATCGCGGGTCCACAGCGAGTACTCGCTCTGCACCGCCGTGATCGGGTGCACCGCGTGCGCTCGCCGTAGCAGCCGCTCGTCCACCTCTGACAGCCCGAGATAACGCACCTTGCCCTCGGCGACCAGCTCGGCCATCGCGCCGACCGTCTCCTCGATCTCGGCATTCTCCGGCGGGCGGTGCAGGTAGTACAGGTCGATCACATCCACGCCCAGACGCAGCAGCGAGGACTCGCAGGCCCGCTTGACGTAGCGGGCCTCCCCGCGCAGGACCCGGGCCTGGTCACCGGCGGAGCGGTCGATGCCGAACTTGGTCGCCAGCTGGACCTGCTCGCGCCGCCCGGCGATCGCCCGGCCGACCAGCACCTCGTTGTGGCCGGCGCCGTAGACGTCGGCGGTGTCCAGGCAGGTGACCCCCAGCTCGATCGCGCGGGAGATGGTGGCGATCGAGGCATCCCAGTCCGCCGGCCCGTACCACTCGCTCATCCCCATGCAGCCCAGCCCCTGGCGAGAAACCTCCAGCTCACCGAGCCGGATCCGATCCATGACTGCCTGACCTCCCCTGTCGCCCCTGGCGAACGGCTACCGTCGCCGGTTTGCCTGCGTTTGCTGCCGCTTGCTCGGCGTCATTGCTAGTTCACCGCTCACCGCTGGTCAAGGACCCGGACTGCCTTGCCCTGCGAGCGCGGGACCGACTCCGGCGCCAGCACCTCGACGCCGACCTTGACCCCGATCCGGTCCTTGATCAGCTGGACGAGTTCGCCCGCCAGCGCGGCGGTATCGGCGGTCGGCTCGCGTGCCTCGACCCGCACGTTCAGCTCATCGAGCCGTCCGGGCCTGGTCAGCACGCACTCGAAGTGCGGCGAGAGCCCCGGCACGGCCAGCAGCAACTCCTCGATCTGGGTCGGGAAGACGTTGACCCCCCGGATGATCATCATGTCATCGGTGCGTCCGGTGATCTTCTCGATGCTGCGGAACGCGGGGTAGGCGCTGCCGGGCAGCAACCTGGTCAGGTCGCGGGTCCGGTAGCGCACCACCGGCATCGCCTGCTTGGTGAGCGAGGTCAGCACCAGCTCGCCGACCTCCCCCTCGCCGAGCACCTCGCCGGTCCGCGGGTCGATCACCTCCGGGTAGAAGTGGTCCTCCCACACCTGCAGGCTGCCGGGATGTCCCGCTGCCTCCTGGCCGATCCCCGGGCCCATCACCTCGCTCAGGCCGTAGATGTCCAGCGCGGTGAGCCGGGCCCGCTGCTGCATCTCCGCCCGCATCGCCTCGGTCCACGGCTCGGCGCCGAAGATGCCGATCCGCAGGGACGACTCGGCGGCATCGATCCCCTGCCGGGCCATCTCGTCCAGGATCGACAGGAAGTAGGACGGGGTGACCATGATGATCCGGGGCTGGAAGTCGGTGATCAGCTGCACCTGCCGCGCGGTCATGCCGCCGGAGACCGGAACGACCGTGCATCCCAGCCGCTCCGCGCCGTAGTGGGCGCCCAGCCCGCCGGTGAACAGGCCGTAGCCATAGGCCACGTGCACGATGTCACCGGGACGGCCACCCGCGGCATAGATCGACCGGGCCATCACCGCGGCCCAGGTCTGGATGTCGCCGGCGGTGTAACCGACCACGGTCGGCTTGCCGATGGTGCCGGACGAGGCGTGCACCCGCGCCACCTGCTCCCGGGGCACCGCGAACATCCCGAACGGGTAGTTCTGCCGTAGGTCCTCCTTGCTGGTGAGGGGGAATCGGGCGAGGTCGGCGAGGGAGGCCAGATCGTCCGGATGCACCCCGGCCGCCTCGAACGCAGCCCGGTAGTGGGCGACGTTGTCATAGGCATGCCGCAGCGACCATCTCAACCGGCGCAGCTGCAGCTCGCGAAGCTCGTCCGGGTCGACGTCGGGCAGCTCCGCGAAGGCCTCGACGTCATCCAGCCGCGACAGCTCCATCGACTCGTCCTCTCGCACCTGCTACCGGCGCACCCTATCGCCGCCGGGCTTCGGGTGGCCTGGCCCGATCAGCCGCCGATCGCCTCGGCTGCCAGGGCCGGCAGCAGCGCGCCCAGCGGCCCGTCGAGCAGCACGTCGGCCAGCGGGTCGCCGCGGGTGGCGCCCTGGTTGATGATCGCGACTCCGATGCCGCGAGCGGCTGCCCGCCGGACGAACCGGAACCCGGAGGCGACCGTCAGGGACGAGCCCAGCACCAGCAGCAACCGGCTGGCCTCGACCAGCGCGTAGCAACGGGCCACCCGTTCCGGAGGCACGTTCTCTCCGAAGAACACCACGTCGGGCTTGAGCGGGCCGGCGCCGCAGTCCAGGCAGTCCACCAGCCGGAACGAGGCGATCTCGGGCTCGGCCAGCTCGACGTCGCCATCGGGCTTGACCGGCCCGGTGCTCCGTATCGTCCGCGCCTCGGGGTTGGCGGCGACCAGCCGTTCGTCGAGCTCGTCGCGGTCGCTGATCGCCCGGCAGCTCAGGCAGATCACCCGGTTCAGGCCGCCGTGCAGCTCGATCACGCTCCGGGCTCCGGCCGCCTGGTGCAGCCCGTCCACGTTCTGGGTGATCACGCCGCTCAGCAGCCCGGCGCGCTGCAACTGGGCCACCGCATTGTGGCCGTCATTGGGCTTGGCCTGCTCGATCCGCTGCCAGCCGCGATGGCTGCGGGCCCAGTACCGCTGCCGGGCCGCCGCGCTGCCCGTGAACTCCTGGAACGTCATCGGGGTCGCCGGATGCAGCCGGCCGGTCGGGCCGCGGTAGTCCGGGATCCCGGACTCGGTGGACAGCCCCGCTCCGGAGAGCACCAGCACGCCGCCGGCGCTGATCTCGCGCGCCAGCCGGTGCTGCGCGGCGTCAGCCGGATGGCGGAGCTCGGCTGCTGCGGACACCTAGCCAGGGTAAGTGCTCTGGCCGGCGGTTGCTCCGATGCCGGCCTGCATCCGCCAGACCAGCAGCTCGGCGGGTTCGGCGGCCCGTACGACGGCCGGCCCGAGGTCGGCGTGGCCGGTGATCCGCACCGCGTCACCGGTGATCCGCAGCGCATCGTCGGTGATCCGCAGCGCATCGTCGTCGCCGGTGATCCGCAGCGCGTCACCGGCTGCCAGCACGCCCAGGACTTGGCCGTCCCCGGTCTCGAACGTTCCCGAGCCCGCGGTCAGGTACACGTGCAGGTAGCGCGCGGCCGGCAAGGGCATCGTCGCGCCGGCCGGCAGCCGGGCCACCGACAGCGCCGCGGCCCGCTGCCGGATCCGCAGCACGCCGTCCTGTCCGGCCGCGGCGCCGGAAGCCACCTCCACCAGCTCCCCGCTGGCCAGCCGATCACCGGGCTGCAGCAGGCAGGAGGTCGGCGGCAGCCCGAACTCGTCCGGGGTCAGCCACATCTGCACCACCTGCACGGGCTGGTCGTCGGCGCTGAACTCGGTGTGCCGGATGCCGCTGCCGGCGCTGAGGTAGTGCAGCTGCCCGGCCGGGATCACCGTCGGCGTCCCATCGCGTTCGGAATGCGCGAGCGTCCCGGCGACCACCCAGGTGAGGATCTCGATGTCGCGGTGCGCGTGGACCGGATAGCCCGGGCCCGGCTGCAGGACGTCGCAGTTGTGGGCCACCAGCAACCCGAAGCCGGTGTTGTCGGGGTCGTAGTGCGGGCCGAAGGCGAACGAGTGCGCCGAGTCCAGCCACTCGGTGCGGGTGCGCGCCCGGTCGGCGCCCCGGCGGATCTCGAACGTGCTCACCGCACTCACACTAGGCCGACGCACATTAGGCTCCGGGGCGTGCACGAGGCCCTGACCGAGGAGACGATCAGCCGGATCGAGCAGTCCTCCGGAATGCTGGCCACCCGCAGCCTGGCCCGGATGGACGAGCAGCTGGCGTGGTTCCGCCGGTTGCCCGCCGATCAGCGGTCCTGGGTCACGCTGGTGGCCCAGGCCGGCATCGCCTCGTTCGTGGAGTGGCTCCGCTCCCCCGACCAGGCGGTCCGGCTCACCGGCGAGGTGTTCAGCACCGCGCCGCGGGAGCTGGCTCGCCGGGTGTCGCTGCAGCAGACCGTCGAGCTGGTGCGCCAGACCATCGCCGTGGTCGAGGAGGCGGTGCCGTCCCTGGCCGGCCCCGGCGAGGAGCAGGAGGTCGCCGACGCGATGCTGCGGTTCTCCCGCGAGATCGCCTTCGCCGCCGCCCGGGTCTACGCCGGCGCCGCCGAAACCCGCGGCCGCTGGGACGCCCGGCTGGAAGCGCTGGTCATCGACGGCCTGGTCCGGGGTGTCGGGCCCACCGAGGAGGGCTCCCCGGTCAGCCAGCTCGCCGCGCTCGGCTGGCGGGCCGAGGGAGCGGTGACCACCGTGGTCGGCGCGGCCCGCAGCGACCTGGATCCCACCCAGGCGCTGGACTCGGTGCACCGGACGGCCCGCCGAGCCGGCTTCGACGTGCTGGCCGGGGTGCACGGCGGCCGGCTGGTGGTGGTCCTGGGAGGCATCGCCGATCCGATCGAGGCCGCCAACGCGGTGTTGGACGAGTTCGACGACGCTCCGGTGGTGGTGGGCGGCTCGGCCCCGCGGATCGACGGCGCCGCCGACGTCACCGCGGCGGCCCTGAGTGGCCTGCGGGCGGTGGCGGGCTGGCCGGGAGCGCCGCGCCCGGTCGCTGCCGATGACCTGCTGCCCGAGCGCACCATCGCCGGTGACCTCGGCGCCCGGCACGAGCTGATCGAGACGGTGTACCAGCCGCTGGTCGAGGCCGGGGACGTGCTGCTGGACACGGTGGTGAGCTACCTCGACGGCGGCCGGGCCCTGGAGACGACCGCCCGGGCGCTGTTCGTGCACACCAACACCGTGCGGTACCGATTGCGACGGGCCGCCGAGCTGTGCGGGCACGCGCCCACCGACGCCCGGGGAGCCTTCACCATCCAGCTGGCACTGGTGCTGGGGCGGCTCAACGGCCAGCCAGGGGGCCGTCCGGCGGGTCTGTCCGGTGGCCAGCCCGCGATGCAATAAACTACCGCCAGTTAGCGGAATCGCTGCATTGCAATCGCTTACAATGGCACCGTGACTATCTGTAGTTGTAGCTAACCTCTAAAATAGCCGCTGGAACACTGTGCGCGCCGTGATCGCCGTGAAGGCCGCAGACAGGGCACCGTAGAAGTGTGATCGCCGTACTCGCTCCGGGGCAGGGCGCCCAGACTCCTGGCATGCTCGCGCCCTGGCTGGAACTGGACGGCGTGCCCGAGCAGGTCGCGACCTTCTCGGAGCTGTCCGGCCTGGACCTGGCGAGGCTGGGCACCACGGCGGACGCCGACGAGATCAGGGATTCGGCCGTCACCCAGCCGCTGATCGTCACCATGGGCCTGATCACCGCCAGCCAGTTGCAGCTCGACGGCCAGCGAGCGATCGGCGACGTGGTGCTGGCCGGCCACAGCATCGGCGAGGTCACCGCTGCCGCGATCGCCGGCGTCCTGACGCCGGAGCAGGCCATCTCGTTCGCGGCCCGTCGCGGCTCGGAGATGGCCGCGGCCTGCGCGGCCGTCCCCACCTCGATGGTCGCCGTCGTCGGTGGCGATCCGGACGAGGTGGTCGCCGCCATCCTCGCCGCCGGCCTGACCCCCGCCAACCGGAACGGAGCCGGGCAGATCGTGGCCGCCGGCGCCCTCGAGGCGATCGCCGCGCTCACCGAGAACCCGCCGCCCCGGACCCGGGTCCGGCCACTGCAGGTCGCCGGGGCTTTCCACACCAGCTACATGAGCCCTGCCGAGCAGAGCCTGCGGACCGTCGCGGCGCAGCTGACGCCGGCCGATCCGACCCGCACCCTGCTGTCCAACGCCGACGGCGCCGTGGTCAGCGACGGCCCCACCGTGCTCGACCGGTTGGTCGGCCAGGTCACCCGCCCGGTCCGTTGGGACCTGTGCCTGAACACCCTGCGGGACCTCGGTGTCACCGGCGCCATCGAGCTCGCGCCCGCCGGCACGCTGACCGGGATCGCCCGCCGGGAGTTCACCGGCGTGCGGCTGGTCGCCGTCAAGACACCGGCGGACCTGGAAGCGGCACGACAGCTGCTCGCCGAGCCGCCAGCCGGGCCGGACGCGCAGGCAGCCCCCTCATCCAGCGGCCAGCCGGTCGCCCAACTCGCCACCGGGATGTCTTGATGACCGTGCAACTCACGATCCCACCCCGATCCAGTGGCAGCCGGGTCGCCGGCGTCGGCCACTACCAGCCGCCCACCGTCCTGACCAATGACGACCTGGTCGCCATGGGCGTCGACACCAACGACGAGTGGGTCCAGAGCCGGGTGGGCATCGCCGAACGCCGGTTCGCGATGGACGAGACGATGATCGACATGGGTGTCGCCGCCGCCAGCAAGGCGATGGCGAACTCCGGGGTGTCGCCGACCGACGTCGACCTGGTGATCCTGGCGACCTGCACCGGCAAGCAGCAGGTGCCCGGGGGCGCCGCCGAGCTCGCCAGCCGGCTGGGCATCGACTCGCCGGGCGCCTATGACATCAACGCCGCCTGCGCCGGCTTCGTCTACGCCCTGAACGCCGCCTCCAACACGGTGACCTCGGGCCAGGCGCGCACCGTGCTGGTGGTCGGCTCGGAGAAGCTGACCGACTACGTGGACCTGCTGGACCGGGGCACCGGAATCATCTTCGCCGACGGAGCCGGCGCCGCGGTGGTGACCGCCAGCGACTCGGTCGGCATCGGCCCGGTGGTCTGGGGCTCCGACGGCGACAGCGCCGGCGCGATCACCACCGACGCCGAGACGGCCACCCTGCGCCAGGAGGGCCAGTCGGTCTTCCGCTGGGCGACCTCGAAGATGGGCGATGTCGGGCTGCAGGCCTGCGCCGCGGCCGGGCTGCAGCCGTCCCAGCTGGCCGGTTTCGTGCCGCACCAGGCGAACCTGCGGATCATCGACCTGATCGCCAAGAAGCTCGATGCCCCGAACGTGGTGGTCGCCCGTGACATCATCACCTCCGGCAACACCTCCTCGGCCTCGATCCCGATCGCGCTGTCGAAGATGCTCGAGCGCGGTGAGATCGCCAGCGGCGCGCCCGTCCTGCTGGTCGGTTTCGGCGCCGGGCTGACCTACGCGGGCCAGGTCATCCTGGCTCCTTAGGGCCTCGGTCCAGCCCCGCCGTCATCAGGGCGAGCACGGCCAGCAGAGCAACCACGGCCCAGCCGTGGCGAGTACACCCGAACGTCGCCGTTCCCAGCCGGGGCCGGCGATCCAGGAGAAGGCATGCCCTTCGAGGCAGAGAGGTTGAGCACCTATGGCAACGAATGACGAGATCCTGGCCGGCATGGCGGAGATCCTGAACGAGGTCGCCGATGTCGCCCCCGACGACGTGACCGTCGACAAGTCCTTCACCGATGACCTGGACGTCGACTCGCTGTCCATGGTCGAGGTGGCGATGGCGGCTGAGGAGAAGTTCGGCGTCAAGATCCCCGACGAGGAGCTGCCCAAGCTCAAGACCGTCGGCGACGCCGTCAGCTACATCAGCTCCAACCCCAGCTGACCCGGCTGCGCCACTCCCCGGCGGCCTTCCCAGGCCGGCGCAGCCGACTACCTGATCTGCCCAGCCCCGTACCCAGAACAGAGGACAACGATGACCGAGACCTCGGTGAACACCAGCGACCCGGTGGTGGTGACCGGACTCGGCGCGACCACGCCGCTCGGAGGCGATGTCGCCTCGTACTGGAACGCGTTGCTGGCCGGGACGTCCGGCGTGGTGGCCCTGCCCTTCGACTGGGCCGAGACGATCGCGGTCCGGATCGGCGCGCCGATGGCCGTCGACCCGGCCCAGATCCTGCCCCGGGTGCAGGCCCGCCGGCTCGACCGGGCCGAGCAGGCAGCCCTGGTCGCCTCGGCGCAGGCTTGGGAGGACGCCGGCTTCACCGGGACCTCGGAGGAGAACGGCCTTGACCCGTCCCGGGTCGCGGTCGCCATCGGCACCGGCATCGGCGGCGTGACCAGCCTGATCCACCAGCACGACATCCTGCTGGAGAAGGGTCCGAGCAAGGTCTCGCCGCTGATGATCCCGATGAACATGCCCAACGGGCCGGCGGCCTACGTCGGGCTGCAGGTGGGCGCCCGGGCCGGCGTCTACACCCCGGTCAGCGCCTGCGCGTCCGGGGCCGAGGCGATCGCCTACGGCCTGGACCTGCTGCAGCTGGACCGGGCGGACCTGGTGGTGGTCGGCGGCACCGAGGCGTGCATCCACCCGCTGACCATCTCCGGCTTCGCCCAGATGCGGGCGATGTCCACCCGCAACGACGAGCCCGAGCGGGCCTCGCGCCCCTACGACAAGAACCGGGACGGCTTCGTGCTCGGCGAGGGGGCCGGCGTCCTGGTGCTCGAGCGGCTCTCCTCAGCCCTGGCGCGCGGCCGGCAGCCGTACGCGGTGCTCGGCGGCGCCGGCATCACCGCCGATTCCTACGACATCGTCCAGCCCGACCCGGACGGCGGCGGCCAGGTCCGGGCGGCCAAGACGGCGATCCAGCGCAGCGGCGTGGCGCTGTCCGACGTCGTACACGTCAACGCCCACGCCACCTCGACCCCGGTCGGGGACATGGCCGAGGCCCGCTGGATCGCGGCCCTGCTCGGCGAGCAGACCGTGGTCACCGGCACCAAGTCGATGACCGGTCACCTGCTCGGGGCGTCCGGCGCGATCGAGGCGATCGCCACGGTGCTGAGCGTGGCCAACGACGTGGTGCCGCCGACCATCAACCTCGACGACCCGGAGGACGGCCTCAGCGTGGACGTTCCCACCAAGGCCCGGGACATGATCGTGCCGGCGGCGCTGAACGACTCGTTCGGCTTCGGCGGGCACAACACCTCGCTGCTGTTCCACAAGCTCTGAGGCCGGCGGCCGGGCTGGTGAGCCTGCCGCGACCTCAGACGACCTCGCGCCTCAGAGCTCAGAGCAATCCATGGATCAGAGCTCAGACGACCTTGTGCATCAGGACGACCGGTGACCCGTCGCCGGCTGCCCGGTAGGGCTCCAATTCCGCGTCCCAGGACGAGCCCAGGATCTCGTGCAGCCCGTGGGCGAGCTCGTCGGCGGACGTGGCCCGGCTGAGCAGCCCGCGCAGCCGTTCCTCGCTCACCACGATGTCGCCGTTGGCCGAGACCGCGCTGCGGTGAAAGCCCCGGCCGGGCACGTAGGCCAACCGTTCACCGTCGGTGGAGTTGGTGCCCTCCTCGGTCACCTCGAACCGAAGCATCGGCCAGGCACGCAGCGATGCCGACAGCCGGGCAGCCGTGCCGACGGGTCCGACCCAGGTGGCCTCGGCGCGGAGCTGACCGGGCGCGGCCGGCTGGGCGGTCCATTGCAGCTTGCAGGGTCGGCCGAGCACGCCAGCCAGCGCCCATTCGACATGGGGGCCGATGGCGGGCGGGCAGCAGTGAATGAACACCACACCCCGGGTGGATGACGCCACATGAGCAGCAGACATCGCGCACCTCCGCAACTTCGACTCGACGGCAACGTCTTCCCCAAGCGCGCCGTCTGAAGTAAAGCGGTGGTACGTACGTGGCTATTGTGGCCCATGATGCCACCTCGGCGCCAGCCGGCTCGGCTAATCCGTTCATAACGGTCGCAGCAGCTAGCTGAGACCCTCAGCTGAGACGCTCAGCCGAGACCCAGGTCAGCCACCGCTCTTGCGCCGGAACTGGCGCTTGCCGCCCGCCCGGCCGTGCACGTCGTGGACCTTGCCGGTGCTCGGCCCGCCGCCGCCGACGCCCTCGGCGCGCTGGCTCTTCTTGCGCTCCAGCGCGTTCCGGAACTGGGCCTTGACGTCCGCCGGATCGGTGGATTCGGCGTCGGACGGAGCCTGGTCCGCTGAGGCATCGGCCGGGTCGGGCGAGGCGCTGGGGTCAGGGGTCGGGTTCTGCGCGGCAGCCATGGCATCAGCCTGTCATGACGCTCAACCGACTTCCACTCGACCCGGCCAGGCCGGTGAACCGCCCGACCGGGCGCGGACGTGACCGGTCGGACACTCCGGCGCCGCTCCAGTCAGGGCAAAATGGAGGAATGAGCGATGTTTACGTCCTGGACGCCGTCCGTACCCCGATCGGCCGTTACAACGGCGCGCTGGCCGGAGTCCGGCCCGACGACCTGGCCGCGCACGCGATCCGGTCCCTGGTCCAGCGATCGCCCGAGCTCGACCCGGCCCGGATCGACGACGTGTTCTTCGGCGATGCCAACGGCGCGGGCGAGGACAACCGCAACGTCGCGCGGATGGCCTCCCTGCTGGCCGGGCTGCCTACCTCGGTGCCCGGCGTCACCCTGAACCGGTTGTGCGGATCGGGCATGGAGGCGCTGATCGCGGCCAATCGGGCCGTCGCCGTCGGCGATGTCTCCCTGGCCATCGCAGGCGGGGTGGAGTCGATGACCCGGGCGCCGTGGGTGCTTCTCAAACCGGCCAAGGGCTTTCCGGCCGGCCCGGAGACGCTGCACTCCACCACGCTGGGCTGGCGGATGGTCAACCCCGCGATGCCCGGCGACTGGACCGTCTCGCTCGGGGAGTGCACCGAGCTGCTGGCCGAGAAGTACGGCATCACCCGACAGGCGCAGGACGAGTACGCCCTGGCCAGCCACCAGAGGGCCGCGGCCGCCTGGGACGCCGGCGTCTACTCCGCCGAGGTGGCCGTCTACCCCGGTGTCGAGCTGAGCCGCGACGAGAGCATCCGTGCCGACACCTCGCTGGCCGCGCTGGCCAAGCTGGCGCCGGCCTTCCGGCCCGACGGCACGGTGACCGCAGGCAACTCCAGTCCCCTCAACGACGGCTCCGCAGCCCTGCTGATCGGGGACGAGGCAGGGGCGGAGGCCGCCGGCCGGGAGCCGCTGGCCCGGATCGTGTCGCGGGCAGTGGCCGCCGTCGACCCCCAGTTCTTCGGGATCGGCCCGGTCGAGGCGGCCCGGACGGCGCTGGCGCGGGCCGGCATCGGCTGGGGCGACCTGGCGATGGTCGAGCTGAACGAGGCCTTCGCCGCCCAGGCGCTGGCGTGCCTGGCCGACTGGCCCGAGCTCGACCCGGCGATCGTCAACATCCACGGCGGCGCCGTCGCGCTCGGGCATCCGCTCGGCTGCTCCGGAGCGCGGATCGTCTCGCACCTGGCGCACCAGCTGCGCGCGCGGGGAGGCGGCTACGGGTTGGCCGCGATCTGCATCGGGGTCGGGCAGGGCCTGGCGATCGTGTTGCATGCCTGAACCTGTGCGCCGGTTCCGGCCGGGGTGGTTTGAGCGTGCGGTATGTGTGAAACTGCCATGATGGTCTCGCCGCCGAGGGTCAGTGACCTGCGCCGGTCCTGGCTGGAGCGGTTACTCGATGTGGTGCGTGAGTTGGGCGCCCTTAGCGACATCGACCAGACCCTCAACCGGATTGCCGAAGCCGCCGTGGAATTCCTGGAGTTCGGCGCTGCCGCGATCAACGTGGTGGAGTCCGGCGGCGAGGTGGTCGTGCGGGCGGTGGCCGGCCCACCCGACATCCGACAGCTGCTGGGCCGCAGCAGCCCGCTGCCGTACTGGCAGGATCTATTGAATGCCGCTGAGCCATGGGGCTCCTTGCGGTTCTTCGGCCATGACCAGGACCGCCGGGTGATCGACCGGATCGCCACCTGGACCAGCGACGAGGCCGCCAGCGAGACCGGGCCCGGCAGCTGGCATCCCGAGGACAGCCTGTTCGCGCCGTTGTTCGCCTCCGACGGCGCGCTGCTGGGCGTGCTCAGCGTCGACCAGCCGGCCAGCGGCCAGCTGCCCGATCCCGAGCAACGCACGGTGCTGGAGCTGTTCGCCAATCAGGCCGCGGTGGCGATCGCCGAGTCCCGGGCCCGAGATCGCGCCGAGGCACGCCGCTGGGAGGCCGAGCACCGCTGGCAGGTCACCTTCGAGCGCAGCCCGGTCGGAGCGGCCATCCTCAGCGAGAACGGGCACTTGCTCCAGGTCAACGAGTCGCTGGTGGAGATGCTCGGCTTTCCCCGCGAGCAGCTGCTGCAGCGCCGGCTCTCCCAGCTGACCCATCCCGACGACGTCGAGGCGGGCGCCGCCCTGTTCGACGAGCTGCTGGACGGCTCGCGGGACAGCTACGAGAGCCAGAAGCGGTTGATCCATGCCAACGGCCAGGTGGTGTTCGGGCTGCTGCATGTCGGCGTCATCCGCAATCCGGGGGGCGCCATCCAGAGCATCGTGGCCCAGATCAACGATGTGACCCAGCGCAAGCAGGCCGAGGACCGGCTGGCGCACCGGGCGATGCACGACTCGCTGACCGAGCTGCCGAACCGGACGCTGCTGGAGGAGTTGCTGGCCGGCTACCTCGCCTCCGGCCAGCCCGCCGGGGTGCTGTACTGCGACCTGGACCGTTTCAAGATCGTCAACGACAGCCTCGGGCACGAGGCGGGTGATGAGCTGCTGCTGATCCTTTCGCACCGGTTGCGTGACGCGCTGCCCGCCGGGATCACCCTGGGCAGGGTCGGCGGCGACGAGTTCGTGGCGCTGGCGCCGGGCGAGGACGACCCGCGACGGCTGCAGGCGCTGGCCCAGCGGCTGGCCTCGGCGCTGGAGCAGCCGCTGATGGTGCGCGGGCACCTGCACACCGCGAGCCTGAGTATCGGGATCACCGTCGGTGGCGCCAGCCACGACCATCCCGACGAGGTGCTGCGGGAGGCCGATCTGGCGCTGTTGCGCGCCAAGCGCCGGGGCCGGGCCAGGGTCGAGGTGTATGACCCGACGCAGGACAAGCCGGTCACCTTGCACGAGCTGGAGCTCGAGCACTCGCTGCGCAGCGCGCTGGCAGACAACCGCGGGCTGGTGCCCTACTTCCAGCCGATCGTCGGCCTGCTCGACAACGCCGCGGTCGGCTACGAGGCGCTGGTCCGGTGGGAGCACGCCGAGCAGGGCCTGCTCGACCCCGACGATTTCCTGCCGATGGCTGAGCAGACCGGCCTGATCGTGCCGCTCGGCTGGTGGATGCTGGCCACCTGCTGCCGGGCGGCCGGTGACGTCCGGCTGACCGGCGGCAGCGCCCAGTGGGTCGCGGTGAACGCCTCCGGCAGCCAGCTGGGCCGGGGCCAGCTGGTGCAGGAGATCCGCCGCGGGCTCGACGGCAGCGGCCTGGCTCCGGAACGGCTGCACCTGGAGATCACCGAGAGCGCGCTGGTCGAGGCCTCGCCGGCCGCCATCAAGGAGGTGCACGACGTGGCCGAGCTGGGCGTCCGGATCGCGTTGGACGACTTCGGCACCGGGTACTCCTCGCTGTCGCTGCTGCGCGACCTGCCGGTGTCGACGGTGAAGATCGACCGCAGCTTCGTCGCGCCGATCGCCGCCGACCGCAGCGCCCGAGCCATCGTTCGCAGCGTCATCGGCTTGTGCCAGGAGCTGGGCATCACCACCGTCGCCGAGGGAATCGAGACCCAGGAGCAGCTGACCTCGGTCAAGACGCTGGGCTGCAACCAGGGCCAGGGCTACCTGCTGGGGCGTCCGTTGCCGTTGGGGTAATTCCCCACTGACGTTGCGGCAACCGCCCGAACCGCCCGCTGCTGTTGAGGCAACTGTCCGCTGCCGTTGAGGTAATCGGCCATGTCTCCGCCTTGTCGGTTTCGGCCGTGACTTGACAGGTGACCATATGGTCACCTATTTTCAGACAGGTGGACGAGGTATTCCGGGCGCTGGCCGACCCGACCCGGCGCAGCTTGCTGGACGAGCTGTTCCGCGAGGACGGCCAGAGCCTCACCGCGCTGGCAGCCCGCTTCGAGCTGACCCGGTTCGGCGTGATGAAGCACCTCAAGCTGCTCGAAGAAGCCGGCCTGGTCGTGACCAGGCGCCGGGGCCGGGAGAAGCTGCACTTTCTGAACCCCGTCCCCATCCGGCTCGTCCACGACCGGTGGGTGAGCAAGTACGCCGAGCCGTGGACAGCCGCCCTCAGCGACCTCAAGCAACGATTGGAGACCCCGATGGAAAAGGTGTTCGAGATCTACATCCGCACGACACCGGAACGGCTCTGGCAGGCGATCACCGACAGCGAGATCCGGGGCAAGTACACCTTCGGAGTCCGGATCGACTGCGACTGGAAGGTCGGCTCGCGGTTCGAGCAGACCAGCCCGAAGGCAGACAGCCTGCTCGGCGAGGGCGAGATCCTCGAGATCGACCCGCCGCGCCGGCTGGTGCAGAGCGCCCGCATGCTGTGGAGCGACGAGGTCAAGAACGAGGGAACCAGCCGGATCACCTGGGAGATCGAGCAGGTCGGCGACTCCTGCCGGCTGCTGGTCATCCACGACCAGCTGCGCGAGGGCGCCAACGAGCAGCTCTACGGCGGCTGGCCGATGATCCTGTCCGGGCTCAAGACCTGGCTGGAGACCGGTGAGCTGCTGACCACGCCCGGGTCCCTGATGTACGCCTGAGCGAACGGGTCACCGCTCGCTCGTTCCCGCCGCTCAGGCCGCGGCTTGCTGGTCGACCACCCAGGCGCCCAGCAGGCCGCGGTAATGGGCGATGAAGTGGTCATGCTCATGCGCCGGGAACGTCGAGCGGACCGTCTCGACGAGCAACTGGTCGAAGTCCGGCCCGGCGACCCACTCCAGCACCACCTCGTCGAGGTTCGCGAGCCTGCTGGCGCAGAAGTCCTGGTACCGCTCGACGTCGAAGTAGTCATCGGCCAGCTGCCGGTAACTGGTCAGCTTGTCCGCGTAGGACAGCTCCTGCCGGTCGGCGAGGTCGAAGTACCGGCGGGTGTCGAGGTCGTAGCGGGGCTTGCGGCCGGTCACGGTGCAGAACACCGCCCACCGCACCAGCGCCTTCATCGCCCAGGGGAAGTAGTAGTGCAGGCTGGTCAGCGCGACGTCCGGGCAGGCGTTGGCGTAGTCGATCGGGTAGACCTCGTCACCCTTGATCAGCGTCTCGCAGGAGTTGAACTCCCACCGGAAGAAGGCGTTGACGAGCCGGCCGATGGTGACCACCTCATTGCCGACCTCCGGGGACAGGAAGCCGTGGCTGACCGAGTACCGGGCGTGCATCGGCTGGTCCGGATCGAACTTCATCACCATCGTCTCGGCGCCGATGGACAGGCTGCGGGCGAAGACGTCGTAGCCGTCCACCGCCTTCTGTAGGTGCATCAGGCGCTGGCCGGACTCGTCATAGGCCTGGTGCAGCTCCTTGCGATTGCGGATCTGGCTGACCCCGACCCAGGCGCCGCCGTCGTAGGGCTTCATGAACATCGGGTAGCCGATGTGCTCGGCGATCACGTCGAGGTCGAACGGCTGGTTGTACCGGGCGGCGGTGTAGGCGTACTTGGCGTGCTCCGGCGGGTTCTTGAACGGCACCAGGACGGTTTCGGGAACCTTCAGCCCGAGCCGCATCATCGCGCAGTACGCGGCGTGTTTCTCCATGCTCTGAAAGGTGAACGGGCTGTTGAGAAGGTAGACGTCGTCCATCAGCGCGACCTTCTTCAACCACTCGCGCGGGACGTAGTACCAGTAGGCCAGCCGGTCGATCACCAGGTCGTAGCGGGGCTTGTACTGCAGGTCGAACGGCTCGATGGTGACCCGCTCGACGTCGAAGTGATGCAATTGCTCGCCGTTCGCCCCGGCCGCCACCGATCCCATCCGCCGCACGATCGACTCGAACGCGGTCGGCCAGTCCTCTTCGGTGCCGAGCAGCAGACCCAGCAGGTGTGTCGTCTCCGTCATGGGCAGATCATGCTCCTTCAGCAGAATCGGGGCAGGTGGTGTGCCAGCTGCGCGCGCCAGGACGGCCAGTCGTGCGGCACGTCGTAACCCCAGAGGTCCAGCTCGTGCCGGATCCCCTTCGCGGCCAGCAGGGCCGCGAAGGCACGCGCGCTGGGCAGGGACTGGGTGGGGTGCACCTCCCAGGCGCCTTGGCCGACGACCAGCAGCAGGTTGACCCGGCGGCGCAGCCAGTCCAGATGATCGCCCTCAAGGTTGGCGACGTAGGCCATCGGGTTGTTGAAGTAGGTCTGCTCGCCCTGCTCGCCCCAGGAGTTCCAGGTGGTCGGGTCGTAGTTGCCGGACAGGCACAGCGCCAGCGGAAACAGGTCGGCGCGCTTGAGCGCGAAGTTCGCCGCGTGGAACGCTCCCATGCTGCAGCCCGTGGTGATGAACTCCGAGGCCCCGCCGCTGTCCTGCGACATCCACGGCACCACCTGCTCGTACACCCAGGACTCGAACCCCCCGTGGCGCCAGGACCGCTCCTCGGTCGGCACGCTGGTGTCGGACCAGGTGTGGCCGTCGGCGCTGTCGACGCAGTAGAACTTGACCCGGCCGGCCTCGACCAGGTCGGCGACGGCGGCCAGCATCCCGTTGTTCTCGAAGTCATGGGCGCTGCCCCGTTCGGAGGCGAAGACCAGCACCGGACGCCCGTAGTGCCCGTGCGCCACGACAGTGCCGCTGAAGTAACGCCCGGACAGGTATGCCTGCTGCTGCTTCATCCGCCCGCCACTGTTCGGAGAAGGTCGGACAGCCGCGGCTCGAAGGCATCGCGCCAGGCCGTGTAGTTGTGCACGTCGCGGACCTCGGCGAACTCCACCGGATAGCCCAGCCGGCGCAGCGCCGACGCCATCGCCTGGTTGTTGGCCATGTTCTCCTCGATGATCCCGCAGGTCATGCTCACCGGCAGCGGACGCGGATCGGTCACCGCCTGGGCCACCTCCCGAACGAACTTGGTGACCGGGCCGAAGCGCGCGAACCGCCGCTCGTGAGCGTCGGCTTCGGTGTTGAAGAAGCTACCGGACTGCAGGAACAGGCCGTCGAAGGAGTCCGGGAACAGCCGGTGGGCGTGCAGCATCGCCAGCGCGCCCAGGCTGGCCCCGGCGCCGACCCGCACCGTGCTCGGCGCCCGTTCGGCCAGCGCCGGGAGCACCTCGCCGGCCAGCGCGCGGGCATAGGCCGGGTTGACCGCGTACCACCGGTTGCGGTCCCCCGGCGCCAGCAGCGCCACCCGCAGCAGCGGCAGCCGGCCGGCCTCGATCAGCGCCCCGGTGAACGTGGTCAGCCCGGCCAGCGCGTCGTACTCGGGCCCGTCATGGGCGATCAGGAGCGGCGCGGGCTGGTCGGCGGGCAGCGCGTCCGGTGACCACAGCCGGCCGCGGATCGTGCTGCCGAGCTGGCGGCTGCCGATCGCCAGGTCGGTGACGGCCGCCGGCGCCACCGGCAGGTTCAGCCAGTCCGGCCGGCGGTAGCCGGGAAACTCGATCACGGACTTGTCGCCGAACGCCCCGCCCACCCGCAGCGGGTTCGTCGGGTCGGGAATGGTCTCGCGGCCCTCGTTGGGATGGCGCAGCTCCAGCAGGTACTCCATCCGGTCCACCGCCGGGCGCTGCACCCGCAGGGTCCACCAGCCGCGCCGGTAGCTGAAATCCAACCGGTCCCCCGGGATCCGGATGTCCTGGGAGAGCCGGACCCCTCGCAACCGGGCATGCCGATCCTGCAATCGCAAGGTGACGCCGAGGGCGTCGACGGCCGGGCCGGCGGCAGCCGCGATAGTAGTCATCACCTCCAAGACCCTAGCGCCGGCGCCGGAGCCCGTCCCGGCCAGGACAACGCCTCGCCTCGACCTCGACCGCCGATCTCTGCAAAGCTGTAGTTCGCGAAGTCCGGCTCGGTAAGCAGGAGGTGCCTGAACATGGGTGACGATGTCGAACGCACTGAGTTCACCCGGCAGGATCGGCAGTGCTACCGGGAGAAGGTCCGGCGCTGCCTCGATGTCTTCGCCCGGATGCTTGCCGAGTCCAAGTTCGACTTCGAGCGGCCGATGACCGGCCTGGAGATCGAGTTCAACCTCATCGGCGCCAACCACGACCCGGCGATGCGCAACGCGGCGGTGCTCCAGGCGATCGCCAATCCGGACTTCCAGACCGAGCTGGGCCAGTTCAACATCGAGATCAACGTCCCGCCGCGGGGGCTGGCGGGGTTGTCGCTGCAGGAGCTGGAATCGGTCCTGCGGGCGAGCCTCAACGACGCCGAGGAGCGCTCCCGCAGCCTGGGCGCCCACATCGTGATGATCGGCATCCTGCCGACGCTGACGGCCGGCGACCTGACCTCGGACGCGCTGAGCGCCAATGCGCGGTATGCGTTGCTCAACCAGCAGATCTTCGCCGCCCGCGGGGAGGACCTGCACATCTCCATCGACGGCCCGGAACGGCTGTCCACCTATGCCGACACGATCGCCCCCGAGGCCGCCTGCACCAGCGTCCAGTTCCATCTGCAGGTCAGCCCGCAGGACTACGCCAACAACTGGAACGCCGCCCAGAGCATCGCCGGCGTCCAGCTGGCGCTGGGCGCCAACTCGCCCTTCCTGTTCGGCAAGGAGCTCTGGCGCGAGACCCGGATCGCGCTGTTCGAGCAGGCGACCGACACCCGGCCGGCCGAGCTGAAGTCCCAGGGGGTCCGGCCCCGGGTCTGGTTCGGCGAGCGCTGGATCAATTCGATCTTCGACCAGTTCGAGGAGAACGTCACCTACTTCCCGGCGCTGCTGCCGATCTGCGAGGACGAGGAGCCCGCCGAGGTGCTGGATCGCGGCGACACGCCGCGCTTGCAGGAGCTGAGGATGCACAACGGCACGGTGTACCGGTGGAACCGGCCGGTCTATGACGTCTTCCGCGGCAAGCCGCACCTGCGGGTGGAGAACCGGGTGCTGCCGGCCGGGCCGACGGTGGTCGACATCCTGGCCAACGGCGCCTTCTACTACGGCCTGCTGCGGGTGCTCGCCGAGGAGGACCGTCCGATCTGGACCAGGCTGTCCTTCGCCGCCGCCCAGGACAACTTCTACGCCGGCGCCCGGCACGGCATCGATGCCCACATCTACTGGCCGGGGCTCGGCGAGGTGCCGGCCACCGAGCTGGTGTTGCGCCGGTTGTTGCCGATGGCGTATGAGGGTCTGGACCGCTGGGGCATGGACCCGGCGGTGCGGGACCGGCTGCTGGGCATCATCGAGCAGCGCTGCACCGGCCATATCAACGGGGCCGAGTGGCAGGTCAGGACCTTCCACCAGATCGATGACGACAAGCGGCCTCTGGACCGCCGCGATTCGCTGCGCGAGATGCTCGGGCGCTACGTCGAGCACATGCACAGCAACGAGCCGGTGCACACCTGGTCGAGCTGACCAGCCGGCGGGGAAACCGCTGACCGGAACGCGCCAGGCTGCTTTTCAAACAGCGGCAGCTTGAGTACTTTCGCAGAGAGGCTGAACCGGCAGCCTGGTTCGGGCAGCTGATCACCGCGACCCGACGGAGCCGGTTCCCGGCGCCTTCGAGGCATGCTCCCATCTCCTTCCCGAACGAGATCGGCCGTGCAGGTCGCACCGTGGCGACGCCTGCGCAGCTCGCGGCGTCTAGGAGGGTCGGCACTGTGCTTCGACTCGATGTGAACCTGTTCGACTACGCCATCCTGGCGATCTACTTCATCCTGGTCGTGGGGATCGGCGTGATGGCCCGGCGGGCCATCGCGACCAGCGAGGACTTCCTGCTGTCGGGCCGGTCCCTGCCCGCCTGGGTCACCGGCCTGGCCTTCATCTCGGCCAACCTGGGCGCGATCGAGATCCTGGGCATGGCAGCCAACGGCGCGCAGTACGGCATGTCGACGCTGCACTTCTACTGGATCGGCGCCGTGCCGGCCATGGTGTTCCTGGGCATCGTGATGATGCCGTTCTACTACGGCTCGCGGGTCCGCACCGTTCCGGAGTTCCTGCTGCGCCGGTTCAATCCGGCCACCCACCTGTTCAACGCGCTCAGTTTCGCGGCCGCAGCGGTACTTACCGCCGGCGTCAACCTCTATGCCCTGGCGCTGGTCATCAACGCCCTGATCGGGTGGCCGACCTGGTTCTCCATCGTGATCTCGGCGCTGTTCGTGCTCGCCTACATCACCTTGGGCGGGCTGTCCGGCGCCATCTACAACGAGGTGCTGCAGTTCTTCGTCATCGTCGCCGGCCTGGTGCCGCTGGTGGTCATCGGCCTCAACGAGGTCGGCGGCTACAACGGCTTGAAGCAGAAGGTCACCGGCACCGCGTTGGGGTCGGAGTCCTTCTCGACCTGGTCGGGCACCAACGTCGGGCACTGGACCAACCCGCTCGGCGACTGGATCGGCATCGTGATGGGCCTGGGCTTCGTGCTGTCGTTCGGGTACTGGACGACCAACTTCGCCGAGGTACAGCGGGCGCTGTCGGCCAAGGACCTGTCCGCCGCCCAGCGCACCCCGCTGATCGGCGCGTTCCCGAAGATCTTCATCCCGGCGCTGACCATCCTGCCCGGCCTGATCGCTCTGGTGCTGATCCCCAACCTCGGCAAGACCGACGACCTCACCTACAACGACGCGATCCCGTTGCTGATGAACCGGTTCCTGCCCAACGGCGCGCTCGGGATCGCGCTGGCCGGCCTGCTCGCGGCGTTCATGGCCGGCATGGCCGCCAACGTCAGCTCGTTCAACACCGTGTTCACCTATGACATCTGGCAGACCTACGTCGTCAAGGGCCGCCGCGACAGCTACTACCTGCGGGTCGGCCGGGTGGTCACCGTGGCCGGCATCGTGGTCGGGATCGGCACCGCCTTCATCGCCAGCGGCTACAGCAACATCATGAACTACATCCAGCTGCTGTTCTCCTACTTCAACGCCCCGCTGTTCGCCACCTTCATCATCGCCATGTTCTGGAAGCGAACCACGGCATGGGCGGGGTTCTGGGGACTGGTGGCCGGGACCCTGGGCGCCGGCGTGATGCACTTCGCCGGGTACCACATCGCCTACTTCTACCCCGGTGGCGTGTTCGACCCGACCCACTCCACCATCAACGCGCAGATGCTGAACTTCTACGGCGCGATCACGGCATTCGTGGCCGACCTGGTGGTCACGGTGGCGGTCACCTTGGTCACCCGGCCGAAACCGGAGGCCGAGCTGGCCGGGCTGGTATGGGGCGTGCACGACCCGAACGCGCCCGATCCGGCCACGGTGCCCAAGCCGCTCTGGTGGGCCTCGCCGAAGCTGCTGGCCACCGCGGCGCTCGGCATCGTCATCGTCCTGTCCGTCATCTTCGCCTGAGAGGCAGCCATGTCCGAACCCCATCACGGCGCCACTTCGGCCTCCCGGACGGCAGCCTCTGCCGACTCGGAGGTCCCGCAGTCCGCGGCGGCCAAGCTGTTCGACATCCGGCTGCTGATCGGCGGCCTGTTCACCCTCTACGGGTTGATGCTCACCATCGCCGGGTTCTTCACCTCGGAGTCGGCCCAGCAGAAGGCCAGCGACATCAACATCAACCTGTGGCTCGGCCTCGGGATGCTGGCGCTGGGCCTGCTGTTCCTGCTCTGGTGGCGGTTGCGGCCGTTGAAGATCGAGCCGCATCCGGTCGAGCCGCACGGAGCCGACCCGCACCCGGTGGACCGGACATGAGCAGCCCGTCGGCGGTGATCGTGGTCGGTGTCGACGGCTCGGACACCAGCCGGGACGCGGTGCGCTGGGCGCTGAGCCAGGCCGCGCTGACCGGCGCGGCGCTCCGCGCGGTATCGAGCTGGCGCTGGCCCAATTACCTGACCCGGCTGCCGCCAGGAGCGGATCTGGCCGAGGAGACCAGCCAGGTCCTCGACGAGATGGTCGCCGGCGTACTGGCCGAGCATCCGCAGGCGGCTGCCACGGTGGCGGTGACCAAGCACGTCGTCGAGGGCCCGGCCGGCCCCGCGCTGCTGACCCAGTCCCATAGCGCCACGCTGCTGGTGGTGGGAGCCCGCGGCCGCGCCGCGTTCCCGGGGATGCTGCTCGGCTCGGTGGCCGAGTACTGCGTGCGGGAGGGAACCTGCCCGGTGGTGGTGGTCCGGGCCCCCGATCCGCCGCTCAGCGAAGCCGGACCGGCGCCCGGCCTAGCTGTGATGTCCTAGCGGGTCGGCCGCTCGTCGCGCACCACGACCGCGGCGTCGGCCCGCAACGCCGCCTCGTTCAGGCCGTAGTGGTGGGCGCACCAGAGCAAGGTGCCGCCGCTGCGCATCACGGTGACCACGACTGCCCGCGCCGAGCACCGGTCGCAGCGATCGGCTGCGGTCAGCGCGAAACCGCTTCGTTGTACGGCGTGGGTCTTCATAGCTGGCTCCTGACTGGCGTAACAGGAATTCGGATCGGCGGGCGGGTCCGGATTGGACTGCGGTCAACCTGGCATCGGCGCTGGCCTCAGCCCGGGTCCGGCGCCAGCCGGACGACCATCTTGCCGGTGTTCGCGCCCTGCAACATGCCGATGAAGGCCGGCACCGCTTGGTCCAGGCCGTCCACTACCGTCTCGCGGACGACCAGGTCTCCCGAGGTCAACCAGCCGGTGACCGCCTTGCGGAACTCCGAGCGCAGCTGGCCGTGGTCGGTGACCAGGAATCCCCGCAAGGTCAGCCGCTTGCCGATCGTCAGGGCGAGGTTTGCCGGGGCTACCGGCCGGTCGGTGCTGTTGTAGAGCGAGATGGCCCCGCACAGCGCGACCCGGCCGTGCACCTTCAGCGAATCGATCGCGGCCTCGAGGTGCTCGCCCCCGACATTGTCGAAGTAGACGTCGATCCCCTCGGGCGCGGCCTGCCGCAGCAGGTCGCGCACCGGTCCGTCGTGATAGTCGAAGGCGGCGTCGAAGCCCAGCTCCTCGGTCAGGAAGCGCAACTTCGCGGGGGATCCGGCGCTGCCCACCACCCGGGAGGCGCCGCGGAGTCGGGCGAACTGGCCGGCCAGGCTGCCCACGGCGCCGGCCGCGCCCGACACGAACACCGACTCCCCCGCCTGGAAGGCGGCCACCTCGAACAGGCCGGCGTACGCCGTCAGGCCAGGCATTCCCAGCACTCCCAGATAGCTGGAGGAGGGCAGCCCGGCCACCGGCTCCACGCGCTCGGCCTGCCGGGCCGGCACCAGGGCGTACTCCCGCCAGCCGAGCCCGTGCAACACCAGGCTGCCGACGGGCAACTCGGGCGCCTCGGACGCGATGACCTCCCCGACCGCGCCGCCGTCGGCCGGCTGGTCGAGCTGCCACGGCGGCGCGTAGGACGGCACATCGTTCATCCGGCCCCGCATGTAGGGATCCACCGACATCACCAGGTTGCGGACCAGCACCTGACCGGGGCCGGGTTCGGGCACCTCGGTGGTCACCATCCGGAAATCGGATTCGACCGGCTCGCCAAGCGGCCGGGCGGCCAGCTGTATCTGTCTGGACGTCCTCACCACTGTCATTGCCTCCTGAAAACGGCGCGAAAGCATCAGCATGCCGCACGTCGGGCGTCAGCGGCGTGGTGTGCGGTGGTGGGCGTTGTCCGGGTCGGGTGAGGGCAAGTCTAGGAAGCGGCGCGCTCGCGATTCATCGCGGGATTGCCTGAACTACTTCACGGCGATCAGGTCGACCACGAACACTATCGGCGCGTTGGGCGGGATGCTGCCGTCCGGGGTGCCGGTCCGGCCGTAGGCCAGGGCCGCGGGCAGGATCATGATGCGGCGGCTGCCCACCTTCATCGGCTGGGCTCCCGAGCCGCCGCCGATGCCGTGCCTGAAGCCGACCGGCATGGCCTGTTGCAGCGCGAAGCTGGCGGCCCCACCGTGATCCCAGGAGGCGTCGAACTGCTTGCCGTCGGCATAGCGGAGGCCGACGTACTGCACGGTGACCGTGGAGTTGGGTGTCGCGGCAGCTCCGGCGCCGGCCACCACATCCTTGACCAGCAGCGCGGTGGGCGCGGTCGCCGATCGGGCGATCGCCCGGGGCTTGGCGGTCAGGTCGGTGGGGTTGCCCAGGGTGACCCCGTTGAAGCTGACCTCCGCCGGTGGGCTGGACGAGGCTGCCGAGCTCACCGTGGACGGCGCCTGGCTCGACGACGTGGTGCTCGAGCAGCCGGTCAGCACCGCCACCCCGGTGCCCAGCGCCACCGCGGTTGCCGCCAGCCTGGTCGCCACGCCATTCGGCGTCCCTCGCTGCTCGGCCATCCGTTCAGAGTAGTTGAGCGCTCCGGCTCGCCCCGGTCAGCGTGCGGGCGGCGGCGTCAGCCACCCGGTTAGCCGGCCGCAAGCACCGCCGGATCGACCTGCGGGCGGTACCCGCCGCACAGCGCGGCCACCGTCGACGGTGGCGTGATCACCTCGGCAGTCCCGACGCGTGGCCGGGGCAGTGGATCGAGGTAGCCCTGCGGGCTCCACGGACGGAGGCTGTCGGCCAGCACCAGGCACGCCCTGCCGTCCACGGCGGCGAAGCTCGCCTCCGGCAGCTCCGGCCACCGCATCGGGTGCAGCCGCCGCCGGTGGGTGCCGCGCACGATCCGCTCCTGGTGCAGTTGGCGGTCCATCTCCTTGGCCAGCGGCATGGCAGCCCGGTCGGCGGCAGCCCGCTCGCCTGCTCCGGCGACCCAGGCCGACCGGAAGGCGTTGTAGTCCGCGCGGCGGCACAGCGCGCACGGCCGATGCCCGGCCGCCAGCGCCACCGCCTCGTCATAGAAGTACAGCACCGTGAAGTGGCCCGGTGTCCACTGCGGCAACCGCCAGTCCCGGTACTGCAGCCTGCAGATGATCCACAGGTCGCTGCGGTGGAACCGGACCACGTCGGTGCCCTCGTGCAGGATGCCGCGGTTGCCCAGCCAGGCGCCGCGCTGCTCGATGGCCACGATGTCGCCCCAGGGAGTCACCCGGTTGCGCATCGGCGGCCGAGTACCGGCCGGCCGCGAGTCCGCCTGCCCAGGATGGGTCGCCACTGCTGCTCCGTTCTGCCACCTGACCAGCCACCTGACCAGCCACCTGCCGCGATCCGGGCATGGCGGTCAATGGTGCGCTATGGCGCCCAGCGGGTCAATCGCCGCCGGAGCGCAGAGCAGCACGGCAAAGACGAGGCCGCGAGCCGAACTTCCCGTACCGTGTCCGCATGAGCGTGACCAGCACGATCGTGGAGCCGGTGTTGAACTTCTCCGGCGTGCCGGCCTACGCGCTGGTGGGCGGCCTGGCATTCGGTGAGGCGGCCCTGTTCTTCGGCTTCCTGCTGCCCGGTGAGACCGCCGTCATCATCGGCGGTGTGCTGGCCTACCAGCAGTCGGTGTCACTGACCGTCATGTCGCTGGTGGTGGTGACCGCTGCCATCCTGGGCGACAGCGTCGGGTACGAGGTGGGCAAGCGGTACGGCGGGCGGCTGCTGGGCACCCGGATCTTCGCCAGGCACCAGGAGGCCATCGCCGGCGCCCAGGGCTTCCTGCGCAGGTCCGGTGGCCGGGCGGTGTTCCTGGGCCGGTTCACCGCGTTCCTGCGCGCGGTGATGCCGGGCATGGCGGGCGCGGCGCGGATGCCGTACCGGAAGTTCCTCATCTTCAACGCCCTGGGCGGCATCACCTGGGGGTTGGGCTTCACCCTGCTCGGCTACCTGGCCGGCGCCAGCTATCACAGGCTCGAGCTCTACGCGGGACGGTTCAGCCAGGCGATCCTGCTCGTGGTGTTGGTCGCCGTGGCGATCCTGCTGATCCGGCGCCATCGCGCCAAGGCGGCCATGCTGGCAGCTGACGCGCTGCCACCGGCGCACGAGCGGACCTCGCCGGACTCCGCCGCACGGCCCAGCGCCGAGAGCTAAGCCCCGGAGCCTGCCGGACCAGGCTTGGCCGGCTGATCCGGCCCGCGCGGGACGTCAGGCGCCTCCGAGCCGTCGGCGTCGTCCGGCTCGGCCGCCTCGCGGAAGCCGTCCGGCTCGGACGCCTCGCCGGAGTCGTCCGCCCCGTCCGGCTCGTGGAACTCCACCTCGACGCTTTCGAACTCCTTGTGCTTCTCGGTCTTCGGGTAGGAGGCGTACGCCCGACGGTCGCCCTCGGTCAGCCGGACGTTGTCGGTGAACGGCGCGAGCAGGCTGCGCGGCCAGAGCTTCCTGGCCCGCACCGCGCTGTACTCCGCGGACATCACGATGACCAGCGCGCCGAGGTAGATCCAGGCGATGGCGCCCAGCACCAACCCGAACACCCCGTAGGTCGCGCTGGCGTCCTTGAGGTCGTGGGCGACGTAGTACGTGCCGACCACCTGCAAGAGCTGCCAGCAGATCGCGGCGGCAAGCGCCCCGCCGCGAACCTGGGCCAATGTGATGTGCTCGGCGGTCATCAGCTGGAAGGCCACCATGAACAGCACCGCGTTCACCGCCACCGACAGCACGGTGCTCAGGATCCGGGCCCCGATGCTGAGGCCGATGCCGTAGGCGCCGGCGCTGGTGGTGAGCCCGGACAGGATGGTGGTGGCCAGCACGCCGGTGCCCAGCAGCATCAGCAGCAGCAGGCTGATGCCGCGCGCTCGGAACACGTTCGGCCGGGCATGCCGGGGCACCGCCCATACCTTGTTCATCGCGTTCTGGCACGCCTGGGCAACGCCGAGACCGCCGTACATGCTGCCGAGGATCCCCACCACGAGGCCGATGACCTTGCCGTGCAACGGATCGATGTTGGTCCGTAGCTGGTCGCCGATCACCGGGAACTGGCTGAGCGCGGAGTTGAGAACCTGCAGTTGCAGATGCTCGTTGCCGTGCAGGGCGTAGCCGAGCACGGTGACCAGCAACAGCAGCAGCGGAAACAGCGAGATGAAGGCGTAGTAGGTGATCAGGGCGGCCAGCACGTTGCCCTGGTCGTCGATGAACTTGTACAGCACCGCCAGCGGCATGCCGGCCCACCGGTGCCGCCGCTGGAACCGGTCCAGCGCCTTGGTGATCCGCGACGCGGTCTGCGGAAGGTCCTCAGCCATCGGGCGGCTCCGGCACATCATCGCGTGGACGCAACCCGGCGGCCTCCGCCGCGGCGCCGAGCACCTGGCACAGCATGGCTGGTGTCAGCCGTCCGGTGAAGGTGTTCTGCTGGCTGACGTGATAGCAGCCGAACAGGCTCAACTCCGGCCCCGAGTCGGTGGCCGGCAGCCGCACCACCGCGCCATGGCCGAACACCGGGAGCGGGCGGGGCAGCCGCCAGGACGTCGCCGCCAGCACCGGCAGCAGCGCCTGCCAGCCGAAACCACCCAGCACCACCACCGAGCGCAGCGTGGGACGCAGCAGCTGCAGCTCGCGCGCCAGCCAGGGCCGGCAGGTGTCCCGCTCGGCAGGGGTGGGCCGGTTCTCCGGCGGCGCGCACCGGACCGGGGCGGTGATCCGCACGCCGCGCAGCCGCATGCCGTCCCCGGCTGACACCGAGGTCGCCTGCGAGGCCAGGCCCAACTCGTGCAGCGCGGCATACAGCACGTCGCCGGAACGGTCGCCGGTGAAGATCCGGCCGGTCCGGTTGCCGCCGTGCGCGGCCGGAGCCAGCCCGATGATCACCATCGCCGCATCTTCCGGGCCGAAGCCGGGCACCGGGCGTCCCCAGTAGTCCCAGTCCCGGAACGCCGCTCGCTTGACCTGGGCGACCTCTTCGCGCCAGCGGACCAGTCGCGGACAGGCCCGGCAGTCGGCAACCGCGGCATCGAGTTCGGTCAGGGAGGCGACCTGCCCAGGGCCCTGGGTTGTCATCGATCGATCATAGGTGCGGCCCGGTCGGAGCTGGAGGCAGCGTGGTCCGGCGCGAGGATGGCCGGCTCTTGAGTGGCACAGTCCCCGGCGGGGGGACACGCTGGTGTCGCCAGCGATCTCCAATCCGATGGATGTCCCTGGCGCGAGGATCGGTGGGTGCAGCCAGCTCTCGAGCGGGCGGTGCGGCAACGGAGACGACAGGGCTAGGAGTGGCGCAGGTGAAACCTCTCGACCCGGCAGCAGCCGCACGCACGCGGGGTGGCGGCAGCCCGCCAGCCTTGACTGCAGACCACCGGGCGCGGAGACTCCGGATATCGCTCAGCTCCGACCCGGGCGTCCCGCCGAGCTTGAGGCGCACCGCAGCCAGGCGAGTCAGGGATCGGCGACCGTGTGTCGGCCGGCCAGGAGTCACATTATGAAGTTGGTAGAATTTGTAGCTGTGCTCCGGTCGTCGGCCAGGGGGGTCCGACGCCGGCCGCCCCGCATGTCGGAGGAGATCGACGAGGAGAACGCCGCCGATCCGTTCCGCTGGCAGACCGTCACCGTCCTGGCGACGCCGGACGAGGTGGCTCCGGATGGCCAACTGCCGGCGCCGCTGGCCGAGCTCGCCGAGGTGATCGACACCAGGCTGGAGCCTGCGCCGGGCGGCCGCGGCAGCCAGCTGTCGGCGCGCACCAAGCCCGGGCCCAAACCCGACTCGACGCTCTGGAAGGGCGAGGATCCTACCCGCAGGATCCGCAGCGCGCTCCAGCACGCCAAGCAGCTCACCGAGGTCGGCGAGGTGCTGTCGGTGGAGCCGCAGCCCGCTGGCAAGCGGCGCCGGCCGGCAGCCGGGCTGCTGGTGGATCTGATGACCGGCGATGCCGACCAGGAAGACGTGGTGTGAAGGCGCTGTGCTGGACCGGTGTCGATGAGCTGTCCTTGGAGACGGTTCCCGATCCACGGCTGCTCAACGCCCACGATGCGATCGTCAAGGTACGGCTGAGCTCGGTCTGCGGCTCGGACCTGCACGTGCTGGGTGGCTACCTGCCGACCATGCGCTCCGGTGACGTGCTCGGCCACGAGTTCATGGGCGAGGTGGTCGAGGTCGGCTCCGCTGTGAGCAGCCGTCGCGTCGGAGAGCGGGTGGTGGTCTGCTCGTTCATCAGCTGCGGGCACTGCTGGTACTGTCGCAATCAGCTTTTCTCCTTGTGTGACAACGGCAATCCGAATCCCCTGCTGGCCGAGAGCCTGTGGGGACAGGCGCCGGCCGGTTGCTACGGCTACTCCCACGTGCTCGGTGGCTTCGCCGGCAGCCACGCCGAGTACGTCCGGGTTCCCTATGCCGATCAAGGGATGTTCCCGATCCCCGGCGAGGTGGACGACCTCACCGCGCTGTTCGCCTCCGACGCCGCTCCCACCGGCTGGATGGGCGCCGACCTGGGCGGCGTCCAACCCGGGGATGTGGTCGCGGTCTGGGGCGCCGGCGCGGTGGGGCAGCTGGCTGCCCAGGCGTCGGTGTTGCTCGGCGCCGCCGAGGTCATCGTCATCGACGGCGTGCAGGAGCGCTTGGACCAGGCCAAGCAGCTCGGCGTCCAGCTGATCGACTTCCGCACCAGCGACGTCTCGGCCGAGCTGCGCGAACGGACCGGTGGCCGCGGCGCCGATGTCTGTATCGAGGCGGTCGGAATGGTGTCGGGCAGCCCGTCGGTGCCGCTGTACGGCTATGACCAGTTCAAGCAGGAGCGACGGCTGGGCACCGACCGCCCGCTGGCCGTGCGGGAGGCGATCTTCAACTGCCGCAAGGGCGGCAGCGTCTTCGTGCTGGGTGTGTTCGGCGGGGTGGTCGACAAGTTTCCGCTGGGTGCGGTGATGAACAAGGGGCTGACCCTGCGCAGCGCTCAGCAACACGGCCAGCGCTACATCCCGATGCTGCTGGACCGGATGGCGCGCGGGGAGCTACGGACCCGGCACCTGGCCACCCACGTGATGCCGCTGGCGAAGGCGGCGCACGGTTACGACCTGTTCAAGAACCGCAGGGACGGCTGCGTCCGGGCGGTGTTCAAGCCCGGTCCGTGAGCCGGCCCGGCCCGCTGCGCCGGCGGCCGGAGAACCGCAGGGCCAGACCCGCCAGCAGCAGGAGCAGCGCCGCGGCCGCGGGTTGACCGAGATCGCGTCCGGTGCGGGGCAGTGCGTCCCCGCCGGGCGCCGAAGAGCCAGGTGGAGAAGAGCCGGGCGGTGACGAGCCGGGCGGTGACGAGCCGGCCTGCCCACCGGTCACGCTCGCCGTCAGCACCGCCGCATTGCTGAGCACGGCCGCCTCCGAACCGCGTCCTCCGCCGCCGGTCACGGTGGCCACGTTGCGGATCACCGTTCCCGGCGTTGCCGAAACCAGCGTCACCAGGGTGAGCGGCGAGGCCGCTCCGGGCGGCACCGGCGCCGAGTGGACGCAGCGCAGCGTCGTCCCGGCGTGAGTGCAGGACCAGCCTACGCCGGACGCCGCGGAGTAGCTCAGGCCGGTCGGCAGCGCATCGGTGACGATCACCGGAGCGACCGTGGCGTTCTGCCCGTGGTTGGTCACCGTCAGCCGATAGCTGGCCACCCCGCCGGCGTAGGACAGCAGCACCTTGCTCAGCCGCAGCGCCACCGACGCCACCACCGAC
>NZ_DASVSG010000176.1:0-43118 GCF_036388195.1 Jatrophihabitans sp.
ACAGCACGCCGTAGTCGGCGGCCGAGCGCTCCAACAGGCTGTCGTCGACTCCGAACGGGACCGTCACCACCACGAAGAACCCGCCGACCGGCACGTTGAACCGGACTCCGAGCTCGGGGTCCGGAAACCGCTTCGCCAGGCCCTCCACCATCAGCCGCATGTTGCGGGCATAGACAGCGCGTTCACGCTCGTTGGCCGCCAGCAGGCTGCAGTCGTTCTCCAGCAGCTTGCCGCCCACCACGGCCTGCGCGATCGGTGAGGTGTTCACGGTGAGCATGCTCTTGATCTTCGACAGCTCATCGGCGAACAGGCTTCGGTTGCCGGCGGCATCGACCACCGGCTGATCGGCGACCAGGTAGCCGACCCGGGCGCCGGGCATCGCGGTCTTGGCGAACGAGCCGAGATAGACCACGCTCCGGTGCTCGTCCAAGGCCTTCAGAGTGGGCCGGCGCCGGTCATCGGCATGGGAGAACAGCCCGTACGGGTTGTCCTCCAACAGCAGGATGCCCTCGGCTTCGGCGATCGCCAGCAGCCGCCGGCGGTCGTCGAGATCCATGCTGACGCCGGAGGGGTTGGCGAAATCAGGCATCACGTAGCAAGCGCGGGGTCGCAGCCCGGCGGCCCGCGCCTGCCGGAGCTGATGCTGCAGGTCATCGAGGTTCACCCCGCCAGGCGCAGCGGCGACCGGCAACACCGGCATCTCGACCAGCCGGGCCGCCCCGGTCAGCCCGACGTAGGTGGGGGTGACGGCCAGCAGCACGTCCGAAGCGCTGCCGCGCAATGCCCGCAGCACCAGGAACATCGCCTCCTGGCATCCGACGGTGACCACGATCGACTCCGGGTCCACCGAGATGCCCTCGTCCTGGGCGAGGTTCGCCGCGATCAGGCCGTGCACGATGCCCTTGGTCCGGCCGTACTGGAACAGCGTGCGGCGGACCTCCTCCTCGGAGTAGCCGAGATCCTGCTTCAGATGCAGGCAGAACCTCCGCAGGTAGCCCTCGATCGCCTCGACCTCGAAGAACTCCTCGACCGGCCGGCCGGCAGCCAACGACACCGCGTCCGGATAGCGGTGGGAGATCTCGTTGAGGAAGTTCATCGAGTTCAGCGCCGGATCCTGCAGCGCGCCGAACAACTGGCTGGCCGACAGCTCACCGGGCCGCAGGCGGTCCGTGGTGGCGCTCATCCGCAGCAGCTCCCCCAGCTCGTCCGCAGCTCACGGGCGGCGGCCGGATCGGCGCACCCGGCCAGGATCAGCGACTCGTGGACCTCCGTGCTCAGCAGCGACAGGGCGTGCCTCACCCCGGCGGCGCCGTCCAGAGCCAGCGCCCACAGCAGCGGCCGCCCGACCAGCACGCCGTCCGCCCCGAGCGCCAGCGCCCGCAGGACGTCCATGCCGCTGCGGATGCCGCTGTCCAGAAGCACCTGGCACTGCTGTCCCACCTCGGCTGCCACGCCGGGCAGCGCGGCGATGCTGGCCGGCGCGCCGTCGAGCTGGCGGCCACCGTGGTTGGACACCACCACCGCGTCGGCTCCGATCGCGACGGCCCGGCCGGCGTCACGGGGATCGAGAATGCCCTTCACCGCAAGGGGCAAGCTGGTCCGGCTCCGGAGCCATTCCAGGTCCGCCCAGGTCAACGGCGGCCCGAACAGCTCGCGGGTGTGCACCGCCATCGCCGACTCGCCGGCCCGCGACAGATGCGCCGTGCTGCTCGACCCGGCAGCCAGATTGGCCGCCACCACCGGGGTCGGCAGCGCGAACTGGTTACGCACATCGCGCAGCCGACGGCCCAGGACCGGAACGTCGACGGTGACCACCAGCGCGGCGCTGCCCGCAGTCTCCGCGCGTTCGATGAGCTGCTCCAGCCGGCGCCGTTCGGCGAGCCAGTACAGCTGGAACCAGACCGCGACGCCGGTTCGCGCGACCTCCTCGACCGGAGAGCTGCTCAACGCGCTGAGCATCATCGGAATGCCGGCCTGGTGAGCGGCCTCGGCCATCGCGATCTCGCCGTCCGGGTGCGCCATCCGCTGGTAGGCCATCGGCGCGACCCCGACCGGCATCGACATCGGGGTGTTCAGCAGCGTGACCTCCGTGCCGCTGAGCGCGCCGGCCAGCATCCTTGGGTACACCACCACGGCGTCCAGCGCCTGCCGGTTGGCCCGCAGGGTGAGCTCGCTGCCGCTGCCGCCGGCGATGAAGTCCCGGATCTCCGGCGACAGCACCGACTGCGCGCCCGCTTCGAAGTCATCCAATGACACCAGGGTCGACTCGCTCACCGGACTAGCCCCAATCGTGTTCGCAGGAACCGTACGGCCTCGTCGACGGCCCGCCGGCCGCCGTCGAGCACCGGGTACATCAGGAAGAAGCCGTGCATCATGCCGTCGTAGCGGCTCAGCTCGGTCGGCACCCCGGCCGCGGCCAGCCGCTGCGCGTACTGCTCCGCCTCGTCGCGCAACGGGTCGTACTCGGCGGTGATGACCAGGGCCGGCGGCAGGCCGGCATGGTCGGCGGCCAGCAGCGGCGAGGCCAGCGGGTCTCCCCCGTCCGACGGTGAGGACAGGTAGTGCGTCCAATACCAGTCCACCGAGCGGCGGTTGAACATGCTGGGGTCGTCGTTCTCCCTGAGGGACTCGGTGTCGGCGCCGAAGCAGGTATTGGGATAGACCAGCAGTTGCGCTGCCAGCGGCGGCCCGCCCTGGTCCTTGGCCCGCAGGGTCACCGCGGCCGCGAGGTTGCCGCCGGCGCTGTCACCTCCGACCGCCAACCGATCGGGATCGACGCCCAGCTCCTCGGCGTGCTCGGCGATCCAGCTGACCGCGTCGTAGCAATCCTGCACCGGAACCGGGAACTTGTGCTCGGGCGCCAGCCGGTAGCCCACGGCGATGACCACACAGCCGGCCGCGTTGGCCAGCGTGCGGCAGATGCCGTCGCAGGTGTCGATCTGACCGAGGGTCCAGCCGCCGCCGAAGAAGTAGATCAGCGCCGGCTGCCGCGGCTGGCCGGACGGCCGGTACAGCCGCAGCGGCAGCTGATCGTCACCGGCCGGCATCGTCAGCTCGATCACCTCGTGGACCGGCTCCGGAGCGCCGCCACCCGCGCGGATCTCGGCAAGGTCGGCCGCCCGGGCCTCGGCGAGCGTCAGCGTGTACAGCGGCCGTACCTGATCTGCGATCCGGCGCTCGCGCCAGCGTCGTACCTGCGGGTCCAAGGGCATCCGGAACCGGGCCCTACTCGCGCCAGAGAATCGGGCAGTACACCGGATCGGCGTAATCGGGCCGGCCGTCAGCAGTGCGCCGCACCAGGGTGTCGTGGTTGTACCCGGCGACCGTCCCGTCGGACAGCCGGAACTCGCGATAGGTGTTGGCGCCGTCCTGCAGGTGCAGCGAGATCGCCCGGCGCGGCCGCCCGCTCACGTTCGGGCCGCTGCCGTGATAGGTGCGGCAGTGGTGAAAGCTCATGTGTCCCTTGGGAATCTCCATCGGGACCGTCACCACCTCGGCGCCGTTGTGCGCGGCGTTCTCGGCCAGCATGACCTCCAGCTGGGCCTTGTCCCGCTCGGCGAAGTGCCGCACCGTGCTGTCATCATTGCCGATCTCGCGCCACCGGTGGCTGCCGTCGACCATGGTGATGGTGCCCATCTCCGGGGCGCAGTCATGGAACGGCACGAAGGCGGTGAGCATCCGTTCGGAGGTGGAGGAGGCCCAGTAGTGCTTGTCGAAGTGCCAGGGCACCACGTTGGTCGGCTCGGCGGGGACCGGCGGCTTATAGATCATGGTGGCCTGGAAGATCCGGATCTCGGGCACCTGCGCGAGCCGGGCCGCGACCGCGCCGACCAACGGCTTACGCAGGATCTTGGCGATGGCATCGCTCTCGTAGTGCACGTAGTCGTTGTGCCGCTGCACATCGCCGTGCTGGGGTTCCCAGGAGGCGAGCTTCGGTGGCCGGGTGGGCAGCTGGTGGTCGCGGGCGCCGTCGTAGTAGTCGTCGCTGGCGGCCACCAGCGCGTCGATCTCGTCGTCGCTGAACAGCTTGCCGGACAGGTACCAGCCGTGTTCGGCATAGAACCGCACGTCGGAATCGGAGGGCAGCAGCGCCACCTCTTCCTCGGTGAGGCTGAACTCGCTGTTCGACATCATCACACTTCCATCGGTTCGGGATCCGGATCGGCGGCCATCGGGGTCGGAGCGTGCACCATCTCACGTTCCTTGGCCTCGTACAGCGCTTTGATGTTGCCGCTGCCGAAGGTGCGGGCGCCGCGCCGCTCGATGACCTCGATGAACAGCGTGCGCCGGACGTGGGTGGACTCGGTGAAGATCTGCAGCAACTGGCCCCAATGGTCGCGATCGACCAGGATGCCGAGCCGGGCCAGCTCCGCGATGGGCGCGTCCACCGGGCCGACCCGCGCCTCGAGGTTGCGGTAGTAGGCGTTCGGCGTGGTGAGGAAGCGGACCCCTCGGTGGCCGAGGCGGTCCACCGTCGAGACGATGTCGTCGGTGATCAGCGCGATGTGCTGCACGCCGGCTCCGGCGTGCCACTGCAGGAAGTCGTCGATCTGCCCGGGCCGCCGGGCCGTGTCAGGCTCGATCAGGGTGAAGGTGACCCCGCCGGACGGGCTCTGCACGACCACCGAGTTCATCCCCTGGCCGGCCACCTCGATGTACTCGGTGAAGATCTGGTCGAAGCCGTACACCTGCTGATAGAAGTCCGAGGTGGCCTGCAACTGCCCGGCCGGCACGCAGATCGCCAGGTGGTCGATCATGCCGAACATCGGGTGCTCGGCCGGCTCGCGCTCGATCATCTCGATCGGGCCCGGCAGGAAGCTGTCGCCCTCGCGCTGCACCAGCCGGTGCACCACGTCGCCGAAGCCGCCCACGTCGGCGAAGCTGACGGTCGAGGCGCCGTCGGTGAAGGTCCTCGGCGGCGACATCGGCGCCGCGCCGCGGCTGACCAGCTCGGCGAAGCAGTCGGCCACGTCGTCGACCCGCATCGCCACCACCGCCACGCCGTCGCCGTGCTGCTGGACGTAGTGACAGGCCGCATGGTCGGCGTACAGGCCGGAGGTCAGCACCAGCTGCACCTGGCCGTGCTCCATCAGCAGCGACCGCTGGCCGATCAGCCCCGTCTCCGGACCGCCCCGGCCGCCTACCTCCAGCCCGAAGGCCGCGCCGAAGTAGTAGGCCGCCTGCTGGGCATCGCCGACATACAGCTCCAGGTGGTCGATTCCGAAGATGTTCATTGGGTGATCCCCTCGGGTCGGTGGTGCGGCTGGACGTCGGAGACGGCGGCGGTTACCGGCAGGCCGGTGCTCGGCGCGCCGGACCACAGGCTCCTATTCTGCCCGGCCGGCCGAGCTGTGCAGACACAGGTAGGAGTCATGGCGTCGGCCCCCTGGACAGCAGCAGGGCATGGGCCCGGTCGGTCGAGCCCGTGGCCTCGGGGTCGTCCTGCTCGACGAGGATCAGCAGCACCTCATCGGCGTCGCCGTCCTCCAGCAGCAGCGCCGCCTCGGCCATGCCATCGGTGAGCGGGTCACCGACCGGGCTGATGCAGACCACCGGGCCGCCGAGTCCCCAGTGCGAGGTGACCTGCCCGACCACGCTGTTGGGCGCGGACTGGAAGAAGAACAGCGGGCCCACCCGCCGGCCGCGCGCGACCTTGTCGCGCACGTGGGCAGCGCTGACGACATCGTTGCCCCGGCTGACCACCAGGACGGCGGTGCGCTGCCGGGACGCTGCCGAGGCCGACGGCTCGGCATAGTGCGCGGTCAGGCATCCGTCGGCAGCCGCGGCAACCAGGGGGCTGAAGGATGACACGACGTACCCGGGCAGCGCCGGCAGCGGATCGTCCGGCCCGGTCGGCCACCGGTACTCGCTGAGGATCACCGGTTGGGGGACGGTCCTCATGTGGCACGCACCAGCAGCGCGGTGTTGGCGCCGCCGAAGGCGGAGTTGAGGCTCAACGCGTAGGGCGTGCCCACCGGCCGGGGGGATGCGAGGATGACATCGAGCTCGCAGCTGTCGTCCGGACCCAGGTAGCCGGCGTTGACCGGAAGCTTCCCGGCCTGCAGCGACAGCACCGTGAGCACCAGCTCCAGCAGGCCGGACGCCTCCAGCGCATGGCCGTGCACCGCCTTGGTCGAGCTGATCGGCACCCGGGCGGCGGCATCGCCCAGGCTGCGATGCAGCGCCGCGGCCTCGGCGGTGTCGCTGAGCGGGGTCCCGGTGGCGTTGGCGTTGATGTAGCCGATCGCGTGCGGCGACAGGTCAGCCCGCTGCAGCGCCGCGTCGATCGCCCGCGCCAGGCCCCGGCCGTCCGGCGCCGGCTGGCACGGGTGATAGGCATCCCCGGCCCGGCCCCAGCCGATCAGCTCGGTCGCCGGCCGGTGCCCCCGGGCAGCGGCGGCCGCGGTCGACTCCAGCACCACCGCGGCGATCCCGTCGCCCAGCAGCAGGCCCTGCCGCCCTGAGCTGAACGGGCGGACCGCGCCATCGCCCGACAGCGCTTGACCCGAGTCGAACAGGGCGAACTGATCCGGTTCCACCAGGTAGCCGGCTGCCACCACCACCCGGTCCAGTCCGCGGCCGATCATCGCGGCCGCGTCGGCCACGGCGGTGCTCGCCGACACGCAGGCGCCGGTGTAGACCCGGCCGGCTCCTGCCAGCCCGGCGCGATCGGCAAGCTCGGCCGCACAGTCGGAGGCGCCGGGATGGCCGTGCACCGCCAGCAGCAGCGGGCTGCCGGCCCGCTCCCCCGCGGTCAGCCCGGCGTCGGCGCAGGCGGCCTCGATCGCCTCGGCCAGCTCGGCGGTCAGCGTGCCGACCTGCCCGAGGGTGGCCGCGATGCCGACCCGCCGGCCGCTGACGTCGAACCGGTCGATCGGGCCGAAGGCGGCTGCGCCGGACAGCGCCGCGGCCAGCTGCGGCTCCGGGCCCCGGCCGAGCGCGCTCAACACCCCGAGGCCGGCGATGCCGACCGGGGTCACCTCAGCCACGGCGGGCCCGGACGGACTCGTCCAGCAGGCTCACGGCATCGGAGACGGTGCGCAACCGCGCCAGCTCCTCGTCATCGAGGTCGAGCTCGACGCCGTAGCGCTGCTCGACCTGATGCACCAGCCAGGCGACCTCCATCGACGTCAGCCGCTCCAGCTCCGAATCGGCGCCACGGGTTCCGAGTCCGGCCAGCATGGCGAGCACGTCTGCCCTTTGCAGGGCTGGGTAATCCGGCATCAGCGCTGCCGGCTGCCGGTGGCCGGGGCGACCCGCTCGACGACGGCGTCGGTCAACTCGCCGAAGCTCATCAGGGCGAACTCCGCGGACTCGTCCTCGGCGAACCTGATGTCATAGCGCTCCTCGACGCGCATCAGCAGGTCGGCAAGCGCCAGGGTTTCGAGGTTCAGGCCCGCCGGCCCCAGCGTGGTGGCGTCATCGAGGGTATCGACGGCGTAGTTCATCTCCCGCAGCGAGGAGACGAGGAACGCCCGGACGTCATCCGGCATTGGGTACCTTCCTTCCGTGACCAGGCCGCCGGGCGACCGACCCGAGACAGCGCATGCCTGGGTGCTGAGCTGGCCGCAGCGCTCGCGCGACGGCGTCGAGCGGTTGCTGGCCGAGGCCGGCGCGCGGGTGCTGGGCGCCGATCCCGCCGAGCTCGCGGTCTCCCGGGACGAGTTCGGCCAGCCGGTGGTCCGGACGGCCGGTGGCCAGGTCTGGGTCAGCCTCAGCTACGGGCCGGACGTGGTCGCGGTGGCTGCCAGCAGCTGCGGCCCGATCGGCATCGACATCGAGGGCCCGGCTCGGCCCGGCATGACCCGGCTGGCCGATCGCTGGTTCGACCCCGCCGAGGCGCGGTGGTTGCGCAGCCAGCCCGCGGCCGACCAGCCGGGCGCCTTCCTGCTGCTGTGGACGGCGAAGGAGGCGCTCGGCAAGGCGCTGGGCGCCGGGCTGCGAGGTGCCGGCCTGCGCCGCCGGGTGCCCCTGCCACCGGTGACCGACGGCAGCTTCCAGTCGCTGCCCGGTGGCCTGCGGCTGGCCCATCCGGCGCTGCGGGCGGACCTGGTGCTGGCGGTCGCGACCGGCCCGGGCAGCAGCCCGGCGGCGGCGATCACCGTGCAGGAGGAGGTCGCTCATGCGGCCCGCTCGCGCAGCAACGCACGGTCGCGGACCAGCTTGCCGGTCGTCGTCCGGGGGAACTGATCGAAGACCTGGTACACCTGCGGCTGCTTGTAGCGCGCGAGCTGGGTCGCCAGCCTGGCCTCGACGTCCTCCACCGGGTGCCCCGGCTCCAGCTGCAGGTAGGCGGTGATCGCCTCGTCGAACAGCACGACCGCCGCCACCACCCCGGGCAGCGCGCCGATGCTGGCCTCGACCTCGGCCAGGTCGACCTGCAGCCCTCCGATGGTGACCTGGGAGTCCAGCCGCCCGAGGATGGTCACCAGTCCCGTGGCCTCGTCCACCGTGCCCGCGTCCCGGGTGCGAAGCCAGCCATCGGCCCAGCGATCGGAGACCGCCTGGCCGAGGTAGGGCGAGGCGGCGCGCGCGATCTGCAGCTCGCCGTCCCGGGCCCGGACCGTGATGCCGGGCGCCGGCCGCACCGAGGGTCGGTGGCTGCCGTCCAGGTCGGTCCCGATCACGCCGACCTCGGTCATCCCGTACATGTTGCCCAGCGGGACCCCGAACCGGTCGACGAAGCCGGCCGCGGTCGCGGCGGGCACCAGCTCGCCGCCGGTGATCATGCGCCGCAGCTGCCGCGGCGGGCGGGCCGGCGTGGTGGAGCTCAGCAGGCTGATGTGGAACGGCACCCCCAGCACCGTCGCCGGGCTGTCGGTGCTTGCGATCGCGTCCAGGATGCTGTCGCCGGTGAGCCGTTGCGGCGGGACCAGCTCGACGCCGGCATGCAGGCCGTACAGCAGGCCGCCGACCAGGCCCAGGACGTGCACCATCGAGGGCAGCAGGATGATCCGCTCCCCCGGCAACGCCACCCCGTCGATCTGGGTGTAGCGGCGGATCTCGGCGATCAGGTCCGCAGCGGTCCGGCCGATGACCTTGGACGGCCCGGTCGAGCCGGAGCTCAGCTGGACCACGGCATGCTCGCTGGCAACCGGCTCCTGGTCGTAGGAGCTGATCGTGTCCTCGACCTCGAAGAACACCCGCAGGCCGCCGGCGATCCGGTGCGGCGCGACGATCACCTGCGGCAGGAGCCGTTGCCGCGCCTGCTCCACCTCGTGGTCGGTGAGCCGGTAGTCCAGCAGGACCGCCTGGGCGCCCAGTTGCCAGATCGCGAGCAGGTTCGCCACGTAGGCCATCGAGGGTGGTAGCCGCAGCGCCGCTGCCCCGCCCGGCCGCAGCCCCGCGGCGGTCAGCCGCTCGCGCCGGTCGGCCACCAGCCGGCGCAGCTCACCGCGGTCGATGGGGCCGGGCACGCGGAAGCAGACCTGATCATCCCGGCCGGCCAGCAGGATCTCATCCACCCAGCCAGCGTCGGTCGCCCACGACGAATCCGCCTGCTGCTCCATGGTCATGCGATGGCTCCAAAAACTTCTATCGATAGCAGGCCGCGCCGTACCGAAATTCGAGCAATTCAGATGGCTCCACAGTTCAGGGGACGCCGCAGACCATACGCTCTTCCCACGTCGCTGTCATTCAGCTTGTAGTCACCGCTCGTGCGACTTTCACGACAGTTCGGAGGGCGTGATGCCCCCTTTGGCGGATAGGGACGGAACCAGTCCGGGCGCCACCGATCAGAAGGCTTCTCGAGCCACACATCTGGCGGAATTTCGACAAAAAGGGCTTCGGATAGCGCTGGGGCTGCGGATGAAGGATCCAGCAGGGCTGCCGGGCGCCTCCTCAACTCCCGCTAGGAATCCTGGCCACTGCCCACACCGGTTTCCGGTTCCCCGGAGTGCGGCCAGCCGGACCTCAGCGTCAGCTCGGCACGCTGATCCGAGCCGGGCCAGACGCTGACGGGCCATGGAGTCCGTCGCCTGCGGCTGGTCGAGCCAGCGGATCGGGCCGGCGCTGCGCGCGAGCGCTTCGCGGTGCCATTACTGGCCGAAACCGCCGCCTCGGGGCAGTCACCGGATATCCGGGTAAGGACAGCCGCTTTTCTATTGACGGCTCACCGGGCCGGACGAGCACAGCGCATCGCGGACGACAGCGTGTATACGGATCGGGCGGCCGGCGTCACCATGCGGTGCGCCGGACGAGGGTCTCCCGCTGGGCCGTCAGGCCGGCGGGTCAGCCGGTGGGGCGCGGTTGGCTGGGGTTGGAGGGCACTCCCTGCGATGGCGGATTCATCTTCGGCCCCGACGTGGCAGGGGTGACCGGTGACTGGCCACTGGGGGCGGGGGCATGTTCGGGTTGCAGCGCGTCGGGCGCGCCTCCGGAGGGTTCGGCGCCGGCGTCCAACTCCGCCAACCGGGCCTCGATCAGGGTTTCCACCAGCGGCCGGTGGGCGTGCTGGCGCTCGTAGTCGGCGATCACCTGCAGCTGCTCGCGGGTCAGGGTGCGCAGGCGGTGTTGCAGGCTGCCCGTCGGCAGGTGGTCGTAGTCGGGCAGCGGCAGGCCCGCAGAACTCGGCGAGGAGGTGTCGGTCATGGGTGTTCCCATCCGGCGCGAAGGGAGGCTGGCTGTACAGCCGAGCGTCCAGACTATCCAGCGGAGGTCCGACGCGCAGAGGCGCCGGGCGTTTCCCTTCACGCCACTGGTGCCCCCCGAGGCCACGGGTTACGGTAAATCTCCCCTGGTCAGAAGAGATCCAGTATCCGCCGATCCTCGCCGGCCGGCCGATCCTTCCGAGTAGCCAGCTGGCGACGGGTCGGCTGCTCGATGGAGGTCATCATGGCTACAACCGTGTCCGAGGTTATGACGAGGAATCCGGAGACCGTCGAGATATCGGATCCGGTCGTCGAGGCCGCTCGCCGCATGCGTGACGCCGATGCCGGTGACGTGATCGTCCTGGACAACGGCCGGGTGGTCGGCATCCTGACCGACCGCGACATCGCGATCCGGGTCGTCGCCGAGAACAAGGATCCCTCGACCCCGGTCGCAGAGGCATGCTCGACCACCGACCTGCAGACGGTCGGGCCGGACACCTCGCTGGACCAGGCGGTCCAGCTGATGCGCACCAATGCGGTGCGCCGGTTGCCGGTGGTCGAGAACGACCGCGCGGTGGGCATCATCAGCCTGGGCGACCTCGCCATCGAGCGGGACGAGGACTCGGCGCTGGCCGACATCAGCGCTGCCACTCCTGACGACTGATCGCCGGATCCGGACCGGCGCGCATCAGCTGCTGAGCGCGTCGGCCCGGATATCTGCCTGATCTGGCGCCGAGGACTGCCAGCCAGCATCGCGGCCGGCCGTGCCGGGACCCTCCTCGACCTGTGGGGACGCCTCGGCTCCTCGCTCCCACCGGGTGATGAACATGGCGACGGCCAGGACGTCGGCTATCACCACCAGCGCGCTGAGCAGCACCAACCAGGCCGGAATCACCTGACACCACCGGTGGAACAGCAGATCGGGACCGGCCGGGAACAGACAAGCAAGGACATCACGTAACGGTTCTTCTCCAGGCGGCAGCGCCGCCGGGCGGCCACTGCGAGACAGATCGAAGCTCGTGGCCGAACGTCCTTCCATCCTAGCGGCTGCTGTCGGACCATCACCGTCCCAGCGCGCACCGGCTCGATCCCGGGCAGGGCCGCCGCGGTTGTAGCGTGGAGGCAGCTAAGACCCCGCCCGGGATCCGGACGCCGCCGTCCCAGCGAGGCGGCCAGGTCAGCGAAGGGAGCTGACGGACGATGCCGAGGGCCCTCGCGCTGGCCGCGCTGCTGGCCGCCGCGCTGACGGCCGGTTGCAGCGGCGGCGCGCCGAAGCCGGCGGCCAACGCCCCGCCGGCAGCGTCCCGGACCGCCGCCGGCCCGACCTCGGCTACCGCGCCGGCGCCGGGTTCGGCTACCGCACCGGTGCCCGGGCCCGCCACCAGCACCCGGAGCAGGACAGCGAGCCCGGCCGCCGCCGCCGTCCCCCGCTTCGACCACATCGTCGTGGTGGTGCTGGAGAATCACGCCTTCAGCCAGATCATCGGCAGCAGCAGCGCGCCGTACTTGAACTCCCTCGCCGACCGCGGCGCGGTGCTGACCCGCTCATATGGCATCACCTATCCCAGCCAGCCGAACTACCTGGCCCTGTTCTCCGGCTCCACCCAGGGCTTGACCGACAACTCGTGCCCGCACAACTACACCGGACCGAACCTGGCCGGGGCGCTGCTGGCCGCCGGCCACAGCTTCATCGGCTACTCCGAGGACCTGCCGGAAACCGGCTTCTCCGGATGCAGCTCCGGCGCCTATGCCCGCAAGCACAATCCATGGGTCAACTTCGGCGCGCTGCCGAAGTCGGTGAACCAGCCGATGACAGCCTTCCCTCAGGACCTGAGCAGGTTGCCCACCGTCTCCTTCGTCATTCCCAACCTCGACAACGACATGCATGACGGCACGGTGGCCCAGGGTGATCGATGGCTCCGGACGCACCTCGGCGGCTATGCCGACTGGAGCACTGCTCACAACAGCCTGCTCATCATCACCGCCGACGAGGACGACAAGAGCCACGGCAACCGGATCGCCACCCTGTTCGTAGGCGCACACGTGCGTCCCGGCCGGTACAACGTCCGGATCGACCACTACGGCCTGCTGGCCACCCTGCTGGCCAGTTACCGGCTCACGCCCTTCGGCCATGCCGCCAGGGCTGCGCCGCTCACCGCTATCTGGGCCGGCTGAGAGCTGAGCCGGCTGAGAGCTGAGCCGGCTGAACGGCATTCGCGGCGACCTAGCAGAATCAAGGTTGGTGGGAGTACAGCGGCCCGGGCACCGTCTCTGCCCGGAGGAACCCCCAGGAAGGCAGGCGACGTGTCAGAGGCGGATTTCGGACTCGAAGTGCCAGAAGCAGACCGGCTGGAGCAGCTGCAGGACGCCAACCCCAACGGCGGCGCCGAGGACTACGAGCGGGACGACCCGCCGGCTGTCGATCTCGACGCGGCGAACCCGGCCGATGTGCTGGAACAGCATGCTGCCGTCCCCGAGGATGACGAGGACTGGTGATCGCTGGCGCCGCGGCTCAGCCCACCTGCAGCACCACCTTGCCGAGCGGGTGACCTGACTCCACCGCGGCGATCGCGGCCGGCGCCTGCTCGAACGGCACCACCTGGGTGACGTGCGGATCGAGCTTTCCCTCGGCTGCCAGCAGGGCCACCGCGTCAAGCACGCGGACGCTGCGATCCCGGCGGATCGGCGCGCCACCGAATCGGGTCACCCCGGTGGGGTCGGCGGCGCTGATCAGCCTGGCCGGGTCCTTGACCAGGCCGGCGACGGCTGCCAGCGCGTCGGCTCCGATGAGGTCGAAGATCGCATCGACGCCGTCGGGCAGCAGCTGCCTGATCCGCTGCTCGAGACCGTCGGAGTAAGGGATCAGCGTCGCGCCGAGGGACTCCACCAGGGCTCGCTTGCCCTCGCTGCCGGTGCCGAACACCGCGATGCCGTCGTTGCGGGCGAGCTGCGCGGCGGCCACCCCCACCCCGCCACCGATGCCGGTGATGAGCAGCGTCTGCCCGGCGGACAGGCCCAGCTGGGCGACGCCGTCGTAGGCGGTGGCTGCCGCGACCGGCAGCGCGGCAGCATCGAGGAAACCCAGCTGCGGCGGCTTCTTCGCAGTCGTCCCGACGCTGGTGACGGTGTACTCGCCGAAGGCCCCGTGACCGGGCGCCGGCCAGCCGAAGACCTCATCGCCCACGGAGAAGCCCTCGACATCGGAGCCGATCGCCTCGACGACACCGGAGATCTCGCTGCCGAACTCGGACGGCAGCTCGCGAGCGCCGTTGGCGGCGAACCTGCCGCTGCGCACCTTGTGATCGACCGGGTTCACCCCCGCCGCCCGCACTCGGACCAGGAGCTCGGCGGGCCCGGGACGCGGCGTGTCGACCTCGGCGAACTCCTGGGTCTCCGGACCGCCGTACTGGGTGAAGCGAAAGACCGTGGGCACGAGCACACCTCTTCTGGCCGGAAGGAACTGACTCAGCCGCAACAGGGGATCCGGCCGCCGCTATTCCGGCACCGGCGCCCGGCCCGCTCGGATTCTCGGCCGGTCAGTCCGGATTGGCGGCCAGCGCATGCAGCTGGACGAAGCTGCCGTTGAACCGGTCCTGGCCGCCGGGCAGCAGTCCGGACGAGGCGCTCTGCCAGATCGTCCAGGTGGCGGCGCCGGCCGGGATGGAGGCCGGCGGGGTGGAGCCGTAGCTGGCGATCCAGAACGGGTTGGTGGCGGCGAAGGCGCTGGAGTTGCCGGTGCAGGTGTTCCACCAGCTGAACGTGGTGTAGATCATCGGGTACTTGCTCGTCCTGGTGTGCATGTCGTCGGAGAAGGCCTTGATCCAGCTGACCATGCCGGCCGCGGTCAATCCGTAGCAGGTGGCGCTCGCCCCTGGTTGCAGCACCAGCGCGGGCGGCAGCGTCCTGCCGTCGCCGGACCAGCCGCCGCCGTGGGCGAGGAAGTACTCGGCCTGGGTGAGACCGGTCGAGGATCCCGGATGCGCATAGTGGTAGGCGCCGCGGATCATGCCGATGTTGTAGGAGCCGTTGTACTGCTGGGCGAAGTACGGGTTGGTGTAGCTGGTCCCCTCGGTGGCCTTGACGTAGGCGAACCGGGCTCCGTTGTTGTAGGCGCCTTGCCAGCCGACGTTGCCCTGGACGCTGGAGACGTCCATCCCCCGGCCGATCAGGCCCCGGTTCTCCTTGGCGGTGAGGATGCGCAGCACCGAGGCGTCGAGCTTGGCCTTGAACGTCGCGTCGGAGTTCGCCCTTTGCAGCACCGCGTTGTACATCGCCGGCAGGATCGCCGGATCGTTCATCAGCGCCAGATCACCGCCGGCGTTGAAGAAGTTGATCGCCCGGTCACCGAGCGGCCATGCCTGCACCTGCGCCGCGCCCAGGCTGTCGCTGATGATGACCCCGTTGAAGCCGAGGTCGCCACGCACCATGCCGGTCACGATGGTGGGCGAGAACGCCGCCGGGTTCGCGGCATCGATCTTGGAGTAGTAGGCGGTGGACATCATCAGGAACGGCGCGCCGGCGTTCACCGCGTTGGCGAACGGGGTGAGGTAGGGATCGGTCCGGGTGGTCTGGGAATCGGTCACGCCGCTGCTGACGTCCGGGTTGGCGGTCACCCTGCCCAAGCCGGGAAAGTGCTTGACGGTCGCATCGACGCCGGCGTCGGCCATGCCTTGGGCGAATGCGATGCCCTTGGTCGACACGGTGGCCGGGTCGTAGCCGTACTCGCGCTGGTAGTAGCCGATCGGCTTGTTCCGCGGCGCGAAGGCGGCGCTCGGAACGGTGTCGAGCACCGGCGCGAGGTTGACGTTGACACCGGCCGCCTTCAACTGCGAGCCCCAGACCTTGGCGTCGGCCCGCAGCGTGCTGGTGGCATAGCCGCCCTGGGTGAGCGCGGCGGGGATGCTGGAGAACCCGCTGCCCTGCAGCACCTGGACCTGGCCGCCCTCCTGGTCGGTGGCGATGAACAGCGGAACCCCGGCCGTCGCGGCGAGGGTCGCCTTGGACTGCAGCGATGCGCTGACCGCGGCGGTCGCGGCGACTCCGGCGGTGCTGCGGCCGGTCAACATCACATTGCCGACGTGGTAGGTCTGGATGTCGGTCACGGTCTGGCTGCTCACCGACGCCGCCGGAGTGCCCACCATGAACAGCTGGCCCACCCGCTGCGCCTGCGTCATGCTCGCCAGCACCCTGCTGGCCGTATCTGGGGCGGCCAGGTTCGCCGTGGCGCGGTGTGCCGCGTGCGCGGACGGCCCCGACGCCAGCGCGACCATCAGGCAGAAACCGCTGACGGCTGCCAGCATTGGACGGAGTGGCCAGGCGACGCGGCGCACAAGTATGGACGGTTATTCCGTTCCGCTGGACAGTCGAACCAGGCGATTCGGCTTAATTACGGCGACGCTACCTCGTATCGGACGTCCCCGCTCAGCGTCGCGTCCGATGCCGGGCATGCGGTCGGTGGGTTAGCATGAGGGCCCGCTCGACACAGAGCGTTGAACCTGCCCTGCGGTCGACCACGAGCTTCTCGCCAGTCCCGCCGGTCTTGCGTCAGGATGGCACCGATGTCCGTAGCCTTGTCAGACGATCGCCACTGCGTTATCGGCAGTGCCCGGTGAGATTGCCCGAGGCTCGCGGGCCGCTGACCGAGGAGTTGCTCACCGCGCTGCGCCAGCCGGCCGGCTCCGTTCAGCTCTTCGGCGCCGGCCTGGCCTTCGATCCGCCCGCCACGGCGCTGGGCGACGACGATCTGCAGCTAGGGCTATGGGTCTGTTACGAGCTGCACTACGCCGGATTCACCGATGCCCAGCCCGGCTGGGAGTGGGATCCGGAGCTGATGTCCTGGACCAAGGCTCTGGAGGCCCGGTTCGACTCGGCGCTGCGCAGCTGCGTGCCGGCGGCGATGCCGGCCGGTGACTCGATCGCCGACCGGCTGCGGGCGCTGATCGACGCCGACACCGGACCGGAGCTGGCGCGGCACCTGCAGTCCAGCGCCACCGCCGAGGAGTTCCGGGAGTTCGTCACGCACCGCTCGATCTACCACCTGAAGGAGGCCGATCCGCACAGCTGGGCGATACCGCGGCTGCGTGGCAGGGCCAAGGCGGCGCTGGTGGAGATCCAGTCCGACGAGTACGGCGCGGGCTCGGTGGGCCGGATGCACTCGGAGCTGTTCCGGGCCACCATGCGTGGCCTCGGCCTGGACGACAGCTACGGCCGCTACCTCGACCATGCGCCGGGGGTGACCCTGGCGATCAGCAATCTGATGTCGTTCTTCGGCCTGCACCGGGAGCACCGCGGCGCGCTGGTCGGGCACCTGGCCGCCTTCGAGATGACGTCCTCGACGCCGAATCGCCGTTACGCAAAAGGCCTTCGCCGGCTGGGCGGCGATGCCGCGACGACCCGGTTCTACGACGAGCATGTCACCGCCGACGCGCTGCACGAGCAGCTGGCCGCCCATGACCTGTGTGGCTCGCTGGTGGCCGACGAGCCGGACCTGGCCGAGGACGTCCTCTTCGGCGCCGCGTGCGCGTTACACCTGGACAACCTGTTCGCCGCTCATTTGTTGAACTGCTGGGCCTCGGGGCGTTCGTCGCTGCGCACCGTCGGCTCGGCCGCGTTGACCGCCGGGCTGTCGTGATCGCGACCAGCCCGACCGGAAGGTGAGCGCGCGCCATGATGAGCCTGAACTACCTGCTGCCGATCAAGGCAGACCGCGGCCGTGACATCGGCGAGCTGGCGGACTACCTCAACGACCTGAGCCATTCAACCCAGGTGATCGTGGTCGACGGCTCCCCGCAGGAGGTCTTCGACGCGCACCGGGCCCTGCTGGAGTCCGCCGTCACCCATGTCCGGCCGGCCGAGGACGTCCGGTTCCGCAACGGCAAGGTGAACGGGGTGGTGACCGGCTTCCGGCTGTGCGGCTCGGACAAGGTCGTCATCGCCGACGATGACGTGCGCTACGAGCCGGCGCAGTTGCACCGCTTGGAGCTGGCGCTGGACACCGCCGAGCTGGTGCGCCCGCAGAACTACTTCCGCCCGCTGCCCTGGCATGCCCGCTGGGACACCGCCCGCTCGCTGCTCAATCGCGCGTTCATCGGGGCCGACTTTCCCGGAACCCTTGCCGTGCGGCTGAATCCGCAGCTGCGGGCGGCCGGTTACGACGGCGACGTGCTGTTCGAGAACCTGGAGCTGATCCGGACGATCCGCGCTGCCGGCGGCCGGGAGCGGTTGATGCCCGACCTGTACGTGCGCCGGTTGCCGCCGAGCACCGGGCACTTCGTCCGGCAGCGGGTCAGACAGGCCTACGACAGCTTCGCCCAACCCGGCCGGATGATTCTCGAGCTGGCGTTGCTGCCGGCGTTCGTGCTGCTGGCCCGGCGACCTGCCCGTCTGGCGGCGCTGCTGGGCGCGGCGATGGGGGTGGCCGAGATCGGCCGGCGCCGGGGGCGGGGCCAGGTGGTCTTTCCCGCCGAGGCCGTCTGGTTCACCCCGGCGTGGCTGGCCGAACGCGCGGTCTGCTCCTGGCTGGCGCTGGCGAACCGGGTGCTGTTCGGCGGCGTGAGCTATTCCGGCGGCCGGATCTGGCGGGCGGCCCACTCGGTCGCGGAGCTGCGCCGGCGCTGACGGACGGACGCGACCTCAGCCGGGCCCGGGACGCCCGTTGGCGGCGGCCAGCTTGTGGCTGCCGTCGCAGAACGGTTTCAGGGCCGAGCGCCCGCACCGGCACAGCGCCACCGCCCGGCCGCTGCGCGGGATCGGGGTGCCGTCCAGCTCACACAGCTCGAAGTCGCCTCGCACGATCAGGGGCCCGTCCGGGTACGGCGTGATGGTCGCCTGCGGTTCCCCCGGCTGCTCACCGACCTCCGTCATGTCTCGTCCCCCTCGCTCGCCCGGTAGTCGACCTCCACCGTAATCGCCGTGCCGGCATTCAGCCCGACGCCGCCGGTTGGACGGCCGGGTCCTCGTGCTGTGCCGCGGAGTGCGGGCGTCCGGCCGGCGCGGCCGCGCTTGCCCGGCAGGCCTGGTCCAGCGTGCGGGCGATGGCCGCCGGGTCAGCCGCGGTCAGCAACTCCTCCAGCGGCAGCGGCAGCGGCAACGACCAGTTCTGCGCCCGCGTGGTGCCCGGCAGGTTCGGCCGCAGCTCGGCTCCGGCCGCGTCCTCCAGGGTGGCGGCCAGCAACCGCGACGGGGCCTGCGCCAAGGTCCGGTAGGCCGCGGCGATGACCTCCCTGGGGCCGGCCGTGGCGGGCACGGCGGTCAGCTCGGCCAGATGATCGCGCAGCTGCTCGGTGCTGGCCGCGTCGGCGTCCAGGCCGCCGGCGCGCTGGTCCTCGAGATCGACGCCGGTCCACAGCCCTGCGACGGTCGGCAGGTCATGGGTGGTCACCGCGGCGAGCGCGGTGGCCGGCCAGTCCGGCGGCGGCTCCTCCTCGAACCACAGCAGCCGGTAGGACAGCATGTTGCGGGCCGCCATCTCCTCGCGCAGGCCGGGCGCCACCGTCCCGAGATCCTCCCCGACCACCACCGCGCGGGCCCGGACGCTCTCCAGCGCCACGATCTCGAGCAGGTCGTGCACCGGGTAGTGGACGTAGCTGCCCTCGGTCGGGGCGCTGCCCTCCGGGATCCACCACAGCCTGAACAGGCCCATGACGTGATCGATGCGCAGCCCGCCCTCAGCGGCCAGCGTGGAACGGATCGCCTGGATGAAGGGCTGGTAGTCGGCCTGGCGCAACCGCCACGGCACGAACGGGCGCAGCCCCCAGTCCTGGCCGCTGAGGTTGAACGGATCCGGCGGAGCTCCGATCGAGACGCCGTCGGCCATCACCTCCTGCCAGGCCCAGGCATCCGCGCCGTTCGGATCCACCCCGATGGGCAGGTCCTGGATGACGGCCACGCCCGGCGTCAGATCCGCCAGCTGCAGGGTGATCAGCCATTGCAGCCAGGCATGGAAGGTGATCGCCGCGGCTGACTCCTCGGCGAACCGCACCACCGCCGCGCCGGCCGGATCACGCAGCTCGGCCGGCCATGCCCGCCAGTCCGGGCCGTGTTGCTCGGCCAGCGCGCACCAGGTCGCGAAGCGCTGCAGGGCATCGGGTTGATCGGACCGCCACGCCGCGAAGCGGCTGTCCGGAGGCGCCTGGGAGAACACCCGGTGCAGCGCCGAGCGCTTGATCCGCCACACCGTGTCCCGGTCGATGAGCGCACCTGCAGCAGCAGCCCGGCCGGCTTGCTGGAAGTCGCGCAGGTCCACCCGATCCGCTCCCGGCACATCCTCGACGCGCAGGTAGATCGGGTTGCGGAAGGCCCTGCTGGTCGGAAAGTAGGGGCTCGCCTGCTGCGGGAAGGTGGGTGCCACCGCGTGCAGCGGGTTCACCAGGACGAAGCCGGCGCCCTGTTCGGCCGCCCACCGGGTCAGCGTCCGGAGGTCGCCGAGATCACCGATCCCCCAGCTGAGCTGCGACCGGACCGCGTACAGCTGGACGGTCCAGCCCCAGGCACGCTGCTCGGGCAGGTGACAGCGGCCGGGCCCGACGATCAGCCGCCGCTCACCGCCCGGCGTGCTGAGGATGTGATAGCCCAGCGGGCAGTCCTCGGGAAGGACGCCGTCGATCTCCAGGGTGCCGCCAGCCTCCAGCCGCACCTGCCCGCTCGCCGGGACCTGCTGGCCGGGCCGCGCCACGATCGGGCCGGTGTCCTGCGCTCCGGCCGGCGGCGCTCCCAGCGTCCGGCGCAGCCGGTCGACGGTCGCCGGGTCGATGGTGTGCTCGGCTCCGGCAGAGTCCAGATAGGTCTGCGCGACGGGTTGACTCGGCTCTTTCAAAATCATCAGCTAGGGCCTCGGGATCGTTGCGGCCGGCAGCTGCCAAGGGTTGCGGACCGGGCCGGCACCTGCAGTATGCCTGGCCGGCTCAGGCGGTTGCGACCGGCCATCCGTCGCTGCGGCGGCGCCCGTCACGCCAGGCCGAGCCGCTGGCCGACACCCTGCATCTGGTAGTCGAAGTAGCTCTGGTAGTCGGAGGTGACCGCCTTCAGGTGGCCGAACAGCTCGAAGTTGATGCTGCCGACGAGCTCGGTCCAGGCCAACACCGTGTGGGCCAGTTGCTGTTCGGTCAACTCCGGCGCCACGCTGGCGCGCAACGACTTCAGGTCGGCACGGACGGCGCGAGGTATCGGGCGGCCATCGGCCACCGGACCACGGCCGGCCGCGACCGCATCGCTCACCAGCTTGATCATCAGCAGCGGGATCCGGGCGGCAGGGCCGATCGTGGCGTCGGTCGGCTGATAACCGGGAACCGGGCTGCCGAAGAGCAGCGCGTACTGCTGGGGCTGCGCCAGCGCCCAGGTCCGGGTGGCGCCGGTCACCGCCAGCCACCGGCCCAGCAGGCTCCGCCGCCGGGCGGCCGCCTCGGCTGCCTCCACGACGCTGCCCACCTCATCGTGGGCATCGGCGATCAGCGCGGTGAGCAGGTCGTCCCGGCTCGGGAAATACCGGTACATCGCCGAGGACACCATGCCCAACTCCCGCGCGACCGCCCGCAGCGACAACCCGGCGGAGCCATCCGCGGCGAGCTGGCGCCGGGCGGTCTCCTTGATCTCCCGGGTGAGCTCGTCCCGGACCCTGGCCCGCGCGCTTGGCTGAATCACCCTTTCACTATGCATGCCACGGGCCCCGCGTGCCATGAGCACCGGCAGGGAAGAAGAGCAGTGCTCCTGCCGCGTCGCGGAGGAGGCGTTCTGAGAAGGCGCGGCTACGACAAGTCGACTGCCCTGCCCAAGCAGGCTCAACATCGCCAGGGTTATCCCGAAACCGGATGCGTTCCGCCGGGAGCGTCGAATTCCGATATCACTGCGCCGGATGAATGCTTTCGCTTGCAATAATTCCAGAGCGCATTCTTTGGGCCGGGATGTCACCCTTGGCACGAATGCTTGCCGCGCTGCGCAGCCCGGGTGGACCCATTCATAGCAGCCAGCATGCAGGCCGCAGGTGATCCGGCCAGCCCGCGTTTGCTGGATAGTTGCGTCGACGACTAACTGACGAATCGGCCTGGCACCGTCACTTCGGCATCGACCATATCGATGGTTTTCTGTAGTTATACCCCATCCCTACATTGCAGCAATTTAACTGCACGCTCACTCGCAGTGACTTAGACTGTGCCTGGGTTCGAACCAGACAGCCCTTGCACTCAGCGCGAAGACAGCAATTCGGCGTTAGGTGCGGACTAAGGTCTGGAGGTAACCATGACAGTTTTGTCGACTCCCCTTACCGAACAGCTTTCCGCCACGGCCCGTCCGGCGGTTACCTCGTCCTCGGCCGAACTGTCGAAGCTGATGCGCCGGCTGACCCCGGCGGCTGACCCGGTCCCGGTCTTCAAGAGCCTCACCCGGGTGGTCGTGCCCCGGCTCTGCGACGCCAGCACCGTCTGGCTCAGCATCACCGGACAGCAGCCCTGCCAGATCAGCTTCCGCGTTGCCGACAGCAACGGTCACGAGCAGTGCGCCGGCCACGACGACTCCTGCTCGAGGAGGCCTCAGGTGGCCGACTTCGGCGGGGCGGTGGTGGACGGGGACACCGTGGTGGTGCCGATCAACCCCATGGTCGTCGAAGGCCAGCTTCCGTACCGGGGAGCCCTCACGATGAGCTTCCACGGGGTGCGTCCCACCCTGGCGCATCTGCTCATCGGGCACCTGCTGGTAGAGCGCGCGGTCGCGCTGGTACAGCGCGAACACCTGGTGGCCAAGGCGGAGAACCTGCACCGGGCGCTGGACAGCAACCGCGATATCGGCGCCGCCATGGGCATCTTGATGGCCAGGCATCAGCTGACCAGCGACCAGGCCTTCGACCTGCTGCGCCGGACCAGCCAGCGCGCCCATCGCAAGATCGTCTCGATCGCGGCCGACGTGATCGAGACCGGCGAGCTCGAACGGCCGATCGGCGTCGAACTGCTCGAGCCTCGGCCGACACCCCGCCCACCGCGGCGGGCACAGCACCTTCGGCTGGCGCGCTGACCGGGCGCGACGCCACAGCTCTCCGGCGTGTCGCGACAGGTGACGGGCCGTGCCGGTGTGAACTTGGGGTGACCTGCCCCGAGCTGACCGGATGGAGCGACGTGTGAGTGGCCGAAGCCTGCGGGTGGGCCTGGCAGCGATCGTGGCAACGGCTGGTCTGGCCGGGTGCGCGGGCAGCACCGAGCGGGCAGAGGTGCAACGGGTCGCCGTCGATTTCGTCACCGCCGTCGAGGACAGGAACGGCCAGGACGCCTGCGACCTGCTGACCTCCGAAGCCGAGGAGTCGGTGTCCGGCGCCACCGACGTGCCCTGCCCGACCGCGGTGCTCAGCATCGAGGAGAGCGGCGCCGAGGTGCACCACGTTCAGATCTGGGGTGACGCCGCGCAGGTGAAGCTGGGCAGCGACACCGTGTTCCTGCGCCGGCTCCAGGTCGGCTGGCAGGTCCGAGCCGCCGGCTGCCACTCGCAACCGGGCGCGGCATACAACTGCGACGTGGAGGGCTGAGGGATGAGATCGCTGTTCTTCGGTCTCGCCACCTTCGTCTTCCTGGGCCTGAGCTACGTCCTGCTGATCGGGGTGTTGCACCGATGAGCCGGGTGGGCCGCTACCTCAGGGACAACGGGCTCACCCTCGCCTTCCTGGGCCTGCTCCTGGGCGCGGTGATCGGGCAGGCCTTCGCCGGGGTGGCCGAACTCAACGGCGAGCAGCGGGCCACCGGCGGAGCGACGCTCAGCGTCGCCCAGTACCTGAGGTCGTCGGAGTTCGCGGTGGACGTCGCGGAGAACTGGCAATCGGAATACCTGCAGTTCGCCCTTTACATCGTCGCCACCACCTGGTTGGTGCAGCGCGGCTCCAGCGAGTCCAAGAGCCTCGGCAAGATCGGCGGCGGGACCGACCGGGAGCAGAAGATCGGGCGTTACGCCGAGCCGGACTCGCCGGCGTGGGCGCGGGCCGGCGGCTGGCGAACCGCGCTCTACGGCCGATCCCTCGGCGCCATCATGACGTTCTTCTTCGCCATGGCGCTGCTGGCGCAGTCGATCGCCGGCCGGGCCGCGTTCAACGGCCAGCTGCTCAACCGCGACCAGGACGCGCTGAGCTGGTCCGGCTACCTGACCTCGGCCGACTTCTGGAACCGCACGTTCCAGAACTGGCAGTCGGAGTTCCTGGCGGTGGCGTCCATGTCCGCCTTCGCGATCTACCTCCGGCAGCGCGGGTCGCCGGAGTCCAAGCTGGTCGGCGCGGCACATGACGCCACCGCCGAGGATCCGTAACCGGGGGCTGGGAGTTCCGCAGCCGGCCCGGCTAACCTCGAAGCAAGGACACCTGAGGGGAAGTAGGGCAGATGAGCGACGAGGCGAACGTGCACCCGGCCGGCGAAGGGCTCAGCGACGAGGAGATGGTCCGGCAGGTGGCGGGGCAGACGGCCAGCGACCTCAAGTACAGCGACGTCTTCGAGCGGGAGTCCGAGGGCGCCACGACCGATGTCGAGGCGGCCAAGGCCTCGGCCGAGGAGCTGGCCGGCGACTGAGCCTGCGCAGCGCCGGCCCGCGGCCGGGCTGCCGCGGTTCATCGGGGACAGCGGCTCAGCGCGATTCGAGCAGTCATTTCAAGGTTGCCAGGTCGGCGGCCACGGCTTCGGCGTCCCGGTCGAAGTCGGCGTCGCTGGCGTCGGGCCGCCGGCGCAGGGTGAAGACCAGCTCGCAACCCTCGCCGTCGGCGATCACCCGCATCGGGTTGTAGAAGCGCTCACCGGTGGCCAGGGTGACCCAGTGGTCGAGGATCCCGTGCTGGTTCAGCTCGGTCATCTCCACCACGACCCGGCCGAGCGGTGACTCCGCGACCCAGCGACCCTGCACCAGCTCGATCGAGCTGCCCAGGCCGGCAGCCCAGCGCGGCAGGTTCGCCGGCTGGCGGGCGTAGTCATAGACCTCGGCGGCCGGACGGTCGATCCGGATGCTCAGGTACCTGGACTGCGCCGCCATGCCGGTCATCGTGCTTGCGGACGCCCTGCCCGGTCGCCGCCGGTGGCGGCAGCGAAGTCGGTCCGGGCCAGCCGGTACAGCACATGGCGGCGCAGCCGATGTCCCACCGGGACGGCCGGGTGCTCGAAGTCCCCGTCCGGGTCGTGCCGCATCCCGAGCCGCCGCATCACCGCCCGCGAGGCGGCGTTCTCGATCGCGGTGAAGCTGACGATCTCAGCCAGCCGGTACTCCTCGAAGCCGATCCGCAGCGCCTGCCGAGCGGCCTCGGTGGCGAACCCCTGGCCCCAGGCCGGCCTGCACAACCGCCAGCCGATCTCCACCGCGGGCAGGAAGGGCACCCCGAAGCGCGGGACGTTGAGGCCGGTGAAGCCGATGAACTCACCGGTGTCGATCCGCTCCAAGGCCCACATGCCGAAGCCGTTGACCTCGAACCCGGCCTCGATCCGATCGACGACGGCGTCGCTGGCAGCGCGGTCCAAGGTCGCCGGGAAGTGCGCCATCACCTCCGGGTCGGCGTTCATGGCCGCGAACGGTTCCCGGTCCGCCGGCTGCCAGCGCCGCATCACCAGCCGCTCGGTACGCACCGTCCCACCCTCCTCAGGAACGGCGGCGCGCTCCGCGGACGCGCTCTGCACCGCCTAGGTGGCGGTCGGGAACGAGTAGCTGGCCGCCGAGTCCGACCGGTGCTCCGGCCAGCGGGACGTCACGACCTTGCCGCGGGTGTAGAACGAGACACCCTCGGCGCCGTGCATGTGCTTGTCCCCGAACAGCGAGTCCTTCCAGCCGCCGAAGGAGTAATAGGCCATCGGAACCGGAATGGGCACGTTGATGCCGACCATGCCGACCTTGACGCCCCGCTGGAACCTGCGAGCCGCATCGCCGCTGGAGGTGAAGATCGCGGTGCCGTTTCCGTAGGGGTTGGCGTTGATGAGGTCGATCGCCTCCTCCACAGTCTCCACCCGCAGCACCGACAGCACCGGTCCGAAGATCTCCTCGCGGTAGACATCCATCGCGGGGGTCACCCCGTCGATCACGGTCGGGCCGACGAAGAAGCCGTCCTGGCTGCCTTCGACCTGCAAGCCCCGGCCGTCCACGCTCAGCCGGGCGCCCTGCTCGGCGCCGCTGCCGATCAGGCCCTCGATGCGGTCCTTGGCCGCCCGGGTGATCACCGGCCCCATCTCCGAGCTGCTGTCGCGGCCCGGGCCCACCTTGACCGCGCGGGCCTTCTCCGAGACGGCCTCGACCAGCCGGTCCCCCGCAGCACCCACCGCGACGGTCGCCGACACCGCCATGCAACGCTCACCGGCCGACCCGAACGCGGCGGCCACCAGGTGGTCGGAGGCGAAGTCGAGGTCGGCGTCCGGCAGCACCACGGCGTGGTTCTTCGCGCCGCCGAGCGCCTGGACCCGCTTGCCGGTGGCGCTGGCCCGCTGGTGGATGTAGCGCGCTATCGGGGTGGACCCGACGAAGGACACCGCGGCGATGTCGGGTGAGTCCAGCAGCGCGTCCACCGCCTCCTTGTCGCCGTGCACGACGTTGAAGACACCGTCGGGCAGGCCCGCCTGCTGCCACAGCTCGGCGACCAGCAACGACGCGGACGGATCCCGCTCGCTGGGCTTGAGCACGAAGGTGTTGCCGCAGGCGATCGCGACCGGGTGCATCCACATCGGAACCATCACCGGGAAGTTGAACGGGGTGATGCCGGCCACCACGCCCAGCGGCTCGCGGAAGGAGTAGGTGTCGATGCCGGCCGAGACCTGGTCGGAGTACTCGCCCTTGAGCAGGTGCGGGATGCCGCAGGCGAACTCGATCACCTCCAAGCCGCGCTGCACCTCGCCGCGGGCATCGCTGAGCACCTTGCCGTGCTCGTCGGTGATCAGCTCGGCCAGCTCGTCAATCCGGTTGTTGACCAGCTCCCGGAAGGCGAACAGGATCTTCGCGCGCCGGCTCAGCGAGCTCTGGGACCAGTCGCCGAAGGCCTCGGCCGCCACCTGCACCGCCTCGTCCACCTCGGCCGCCGAGGCCAGCGCGACCTGGGCCTGCTGCTGCCCGCTGGCCGGGTTGAACACCGGCGCCCAGCGACCAGCGGGGTCAGCGATCCGCTTGCCGCCGACCCAGTGTTCGATCGTTGTCTCCATCGTCTGCCCTTCGTGTCGATCGCCGGTGGCCGCTTGGCGAGAGCCAGTGGCCGCCGTGGCTGCGGTGCTGAGCCTACGCATCCCAGCGCACACCCGGGGCGGCCTTCCGGGCCAGCTCCCGGTTCCTGCCGGGCAACGTTGTGACCAGGCCGTAGCGGGGCGTCGTCCGCCTCGTCACAGCCGGTCACCCCTTGAATCCGCCTTATCTTCACGGTTAAAGTCGAATCAGCTGGATAGGCAGCCAGGTTCGCCCGAATATCGGATGCCGGCCATAATCTCAGCTTTCAACTTCCCGTTGCCAGGCCTTCCGCCCGCGCCCGGCCGCCGGCCGGCGATGGACCGGCGCAAGCACCTGAGCGTGCGGCAGCGCTGCTGGTGGGGTGGCCATACCTGGAACTACCGGATGAGCACCCAGCGGGTGATCATCAAGTTCCGCGAGTGCGCCCGCTGCGGCGAGGTGGAGATCCAGGTCGGCTGAGCCGCATGTCGATAGGGCCGAGCCGCATGTCGCTGGGCTTGGCCGATCGGCAGTGCCAGTCAGCCGCGCCGCGCTCGGCCACCGGCCGCCATGTCCAGCGGCCGGCCGAGGAAGCCCTCGACGACGGCCCGGGTGGCAGGTGAGGGCGCCAGCCCGAGCTCGGTGCGCAGCACCCGGCGGCAGGCCTCGTACTGGCGCAGCGCCTCGGCGGGGTTCTGCTCGGCCAGGTGGATGGTCATCACCTGCCGGTGCGCGCTCTCCCGCAGCGGGTCGCTGGCCACCGCGGTCAGCGCCGCCTGCAGCGCACGGTCGTAGTGCCGGCGTTCGCTGGCCCGTTGCGCCAGCCGCTCGAGCAGGTGCAGCCGCACCTGGCGGAACCGCTCGCGCTCGACGCTGACCCAGTCATCCTCCCAGTCCGGCAGCACGTCCGAGCTGAGCCGGCCGACGTCCAGCTCGTCGAGGTGGCTCTCGTCCTGGGCCAGGCGCACGTCCACCTCGAGCTCGGGCGTCAGGCTCAACCCCGATTGCCTGGTCAGGACAAGCTGGGATTCGGTTACCGTCGGCAGCCGCCACAGGGTCGAGCGCAGCCGCGCCAGACCCTGCCGCTCCGGCAGATCGGCCCACAGCGCCGCGGCGGCCGCCCGCCGGCCCACCGGCCGCCCTCGCAACGCGAGGTAGGCGAGCAACCGCTGCGCCGGGCGCGGCACCTGGACCGGTCTGCGCTGATCGCTGAGCTCGAAGGTGTCGAGCAGTTGCAGGTGCGGGGCGCAGCAGCCAGGGCGCTCAGTCATAGGGCAGCGAAACCTTGGGGGATGTTGCCAGCGGACAAACCTGGGGCTGAGGACACCTGCCGACCATTCGAGTATGCCTCGCCGGAGACGGCTTCTGCCAGCACGGGAGGGCCTGTTCGCCCTGCTGGCGCAACGCGACGGTGACGCTTCGCCATACGCCCGGGGACCCACCGGAGCACATCCCGCAACGGACGGCCCGGCGACGCGCGGTACGCAGGCTGGCTGGTGTCAGTGCGGGGCGGCCGCGCCACTCGGTCCGGCCGGAACCTGTGATCGCCTGCGGAAGGAATGACCCATGTACCGCCACGTCAAGAACCTGCAGTTCCAGGCCAAGCCGGAACGGCCGGATGCCCTGTTCGCCATGAAGTTCCAGGAGATCCTCGGTGGCCAGTTCGGCGAGATGACCGTGATGATGCAGTACCTGTTCCAGGGCTGGAACTGCCGGATTCCCGGCAAGTACAAGGACATGATCATGGACATCGGCACCGAGGAGATCGGCCACGTCGAGATGCTCACGACGATGCTGGCCCGGTTGCTGGAGGGCGCGCCATCCGAGACCACCGAGAAGGCGGTCGCGGTCAATCCGGTGCTGGCCGCGGTGATCGGGGGGATGAACCCGCAGCACGCCATCGTCTCCGGTGGCGGCGGCCTGCCCCGCGACAGCCAGGGGGTGCCCTGGAACGCCGGCTACATCGTGGCCAGCGGCAACATGCTCACCGACTTCCGGTCCAACGCCGCCGCCGAGGGCCAGAGCCGGCTGATGACCAGCCGCATCTACAACATGACCGATGACCGCGGCGTGCGGGACATGCTGGCCTTCAACCTGGCCCGCGACACCTTCCACCAGCAGCAATGGCTGCTGGCCATCGAGCAGCTGCAGGAGGACGGCCTCGCCGACCTCATCGAGGACTCCAACTTCGAAGCGGAGAACAAGGACCACGACCACACCTTCTGGAGCTTCTCCGAAGGCAGCCAGGCCGCCGAGGGCCGGTGGGCGCGCGGCCAGACGCTCGTCGACGAGCAGGAGATCGTGTACCTGGCCGAGCCGGTCCCGCTGACCGACGACACCGGCGTGCTGCCGCCCCCGGACCCGAACCTGTTCGCCACCTATGACGGCAGCCGCGGGGCGGGCAAGCCGGGCACCGCCGGCGCCGCCACGGCGCAGGGCGTCAGCAACGTGGTCAAGAAGGTCAAGGACACCCTGACCTGAGCTGCGGCCGGAGGCGGGGGCGGCCTGTGCCGGCCGCCCCCGCATGGCCTGTCCGTGCCTGCCGTCCGTGCCTGCCCGTCCGTACCGCATGTTTCGCAGCTGCCAGAAGGAGCGCCCGATGACCAGCATCACCTACGCCGCCTCCAGCCGAGCGGTCGTCTTCGGCCAGCGACTGGTCAGGTTCGGCCGCCGCCGGCCCGCCACGCTGGTGTGGCTGCTGCTCTACGCCGTGGTGGCGATCGTGGCGCCCTCACCGCTGTCGCTGCTGGTCACTGCCGGGCTGGTAACGGTGCTCGCGCTCCGGCTGCGGCTGGCCGAGCGCTCCGATCCCCGGCACGCGCGATGACGGCCTTCGCCGATCCGGTGCCCGCCGCCGCGGCGGTGATGCTGCCGGAGCGCGCCCGCCCGGCCCGGCTGTGGACCCGTACCACCGGCACGGCGGTCCTGATCTCGGCCGGCTACCTCGACCCGGGCAACTGGGCCACCGACCTCGCTGCTGGCGCCCGGTTCGGGATGCGGCTGGTGTGGGTGGTGGCCATCGCGACGGTGCTCGCGCTGTTCCTGCAGCAGCTGGCCGCCCGGCTGGGGCTGGGCAGCGGCCGTGATCTCGTGCAACTGCTGCGCGAGCGCTGCTCGCCGCTGACCCGCCGGTTGCTGACACCGCCGATCCTGCTGGCGCTGGCGATCACCGAGGTGGTCGAGGTGCTGGGCGTGCTGATCGGTGTGCAGTTGCTTACCGGGCTGCCGGCGAGCACCGCGGTGCTGGTCACAGCAGCGCTGCTGATCGTGGTGCTAGCGGCTCCGGCCGGTATCGGGCGCCTGGTGGTCTTCGGCTGCCTGGCGGTGGTGTCCGTGGTGTACCTGGCGATCCTGGTCAGGAGCGGCCTGGGCGCCAGTGCCGCCGACCTCACCCCCGGCGCGCTGCCTCCGGGCGGCCTGCCGGTGGCGCTCGGCATCATCGGGGCGATCGTGATGCCGCACAACCTGCTGCTGCACTCGACGCTGGCCCGGGACCTGCGCGCGCGGGATGCCCGGGTGGCAGCGGACCCGGTCCACGCCCGCGCCGTGCTGGCTGCCACCGTGCGAACCAGCGCGGTAGCGCTGGCCGTCGCCCTCGTCCTGAACTGCGCGATCATGTCGATCAGCGCCCGCGCCACCGGCCCGGCCGGCGGCAGCGAGACCATCAGCTCCGCCTATCGCGAGCTCGCCCCCGCGCTCGGACAGCTGACCTCCCTGCTGTTCGCCATCAGCCTGATCGCCGCCGGCCTGGCCTCCTCGGTGACCGGCGGCATGGCCGCGACCGAGGCGGTTCGCCACCTGCTGCCCGGGCTGCGGCTCTCGCCCGTCGCCCGCCGACTGAGCTGCCTCGTGCCGGCCGCCGCGGTCTGCCTGTGCGGGCTGCCCGAGGGCACCGTGCTGGTGTGGAGCCAGGTGGTGCTGAGCCTGGTGCTGCCGCTGGTGCTGTTCCCGCTGATCCGGTTCCTCAGCGACAGCGAGCTGATGGGGCCGCTGGTGCTCGGCCGCGGCACCCGGACGCTGGCCCAGGCGATCGCCACCGGCATCAGCGTGCTGGCTGCGGTAGCCATCCTCGGCTAGGCAGCGGCCCTAATCCACCGGCCTGAGCAGCCCGCGCTCGGAGACGACGTCCAGCGCCAGCGTCCGGAAGCCCACCTCGTCGAACAGCACGACCACGCGGCCGGGCTCGTACTGCTGGACGATGCCGCTCCCCCACTCGGCATGTTCGACCCGCTGGCTGAGCGCGAAGGGTTGGGCCTGGACGGTGGTGGAGGTGCCGGCATCGCAGCTGTCACAGTTGCCGCACGGCTCGGGCTGGTCCTCGCCGAGCAGCTGCAGCAACAGCCGACGACGGCAGTCGTCGGTCTCGGCATAGCGGCGAACCAGCTCCACCGCGGTCTCGGCCTGGACGCGCCGCTGCTCACCCGAGCGCTGAGCGGCCTCGACGGCCTCGGCTATGGCGCCGGGCTCGCACCGCCGGCACAGGCCGCTCCGTTGCTCGGCGACGGCGCCGACCGCGATCAGGGCGTTGACCGCCCGCCGGGCACGGGCAACCGTCAGCCCCGCCTGGCCGGCGACCGCGGTGAGCTTGGCCGGCCGGCTGTCCAGCGCCGCCAGCACCGCTGTCAGATCGCCCTCGGACGGGCCCTGGCCGGCGCTGAAGTACCGGGCCAGGCCGTAGCCGTTGGGCCGGCTCAGCAGGATCGCGCGCGCCGGCTCGCCGTCCCGGCCGGCCCGGCCGACCTGCTGGTAGTAGGCGTCGAGGTCCTCCGGCGGATCGGCGTGCAGGATCAGCCGCACGTCCGGCTTGTCGATGCCCAGCCCGAAGGCGCTGGTGGCCACCACCACCGGCGCCGAGCCGTCCAGGAAGGCCGCATGGGTGGCATCGCGCAGCTTGCGCGCCATCGAGCCGTGGTAGTGCGCGGCGGCCACGCCCAGGCCGCTGACCGCCTCGGCCAGCTCCTCGCTGCGGCGGCGGCTGGCGACGTAGACGATCGCGGTGCCAGAACCCTCGCTGACCTGCTCGCGCAGGATGTCCAGCACCGCGGCGTCACCGGCCCGGACGTCGGTGGCCAGCTGGGCGCCGAGCCAGATGTTCGGACGGTCGACCTCCCCGACGATCACCGCCGGGTCGGTCATCTGCAGGGCACCGATGATCTCCCGACGCACCCGCGGTGACGCGGTGGCGGTCAGCGCCAGCACCCTGGGCCGGCCCAGCGCGGCGATCGCCGACGGCAGCGCGAGATAGTCCGGCCGGAAGTCATGGCCCCAGGAGCTGACGCAGTGCGCCTCGTCCACGACGAACAGCGCCACCTTCGTCGCGGTCAGCGCCTGCAGCACCTCCTCGCGCGCCAGCTGTTCCGGTGACAGCAGCAGGAACTCCAGCTCCCCCGCTGCCATCCGGTCCAGCACCGCACGCTGCTGCGTCTTGCTCAGCAGGCTGTTGAGCACGGCTGCGGGCGGCCCCGTGGACAGGGCGACCAGCTGGTCGTTCTGGAGGGACACCGTCGGCGACACGATCACCGTCGCGCCGGGCATCAGCTGGCCCGCAACCCGGTAGATCAGCGACTTCCCGGTGCCGGTCGCGAGCACCGCCAGGGTGTCGCGCTCGAGCGCCGCGTCCAGCGCCTCCGCCTGGCCCGGCCGCAGCTCGACATCGCCGAGCAGCTGCCGGACGGTGGCCGAGACCTCGCGTTCGGTGGGGGCCGCCCGGCTCATGAACCGGGGCGGTGGCCGATTTCAGCCAGCCGGTGGCGGGCCAGCCGCTCGGTGAGCTCCGGCAGCGCCGCCGTGGGAGTGGCCTGGATGTCCTGGACGCAGCCGGCGACCACGTCGATCACGTCGGACAGCCGCAGGCAGCACCCGTACTCGGAGTAGAGCCGCTCCACCGCGCCGGCGAGCAGCCTGCTCACCGAGAGGGGCAGCGCTTGAGGAACTGGCTCGATCGCGGTCGGCAGGATGGCTGCCTGGCCGGGGTCGAAGGGCAACAGGATCGTCACGGAAGATCCGCATCTGCAGGGTAGCCACGTCGGTGACTGCCGGCTTGTGGCCGGCAAGAGCACTGCCGCGCGGGAGTTCACCTGCGACGACGTTCACCGTGTGACGCCGAGGCTCCGGTCCGAGCCTGTCCGTTGACGGTACGTCATTCGTTCAGCATTGGCCACGGGAAAGCGACACCGGATTTCCGGCGGGCCGGCAAGCGCAGCCGTGCCGTCAGAGGAGGGCGTTCCGCGCTGTCAGAACTGCCCCACCACGTCCACGATCAGCACCTGCGCGGGGGCGGCGGGCTGTGCCTGCTGGCCGGCGCTGGCCGGAGCGGCGGCGGTGGGCGGCACCAGGATCAGCGCCCGGCTGCCGATGTTGCGTCCGTTGAGCACCGATGCGACCGTCAGGACGTTGCGGGCAGCCACCGTCTGCGGTGCCCGGCCCCAGGTCGCGGAGGTCTTCTTGGCGGTGGCCAGGTCGGTCTGGACGACCTGCAGGACCAGGGTCTTGGCCGGGTCGATCTTGGCGCCCGTGCCGGTGACCAGCAGCGTCGCGGTGGGCTTCTTCGGCGCCTTCACTCCTGCCGTGCTGGTCACCGCCGGAGCCTTGCCGACCACGTTGTTGACCTTGGGAAAGCCGCTTGCGAGGGTGGGCACCGGGGTGCCGGGCGCCGAGGCGTTGGGCTTGTAGGCCGCGATCAGGTCCACCACGAAGACCAGCGTGTCGGTTCCGGTGATGCCGGCGTCGGGCTGGCCCTTGCTGCCGTAGCCATCGGCCGGCGGGATGGCCAGCAGCACCCGGCTGCCCAGGCGCTTGCCGACCAAGGTCTTGTCCCAGCCGGGGATCACCGCGCCGGTGCCGATCACGAACGCCGCCGGGCTGCCCCGGTCGAAGGAGCTGTCGAACACGTTCGGCTTGCCGTCCTTGGGCGCCCAGGTCTGGCCGCTGTAGTTGGCCACCAGGGTGTCGCCCTGGGCCACGGCGGCGCCGGAGCCGGCGGTGATGACCTGCTGGGACAGCTGGGCGGGCGCCGGCTTGTCCGCCACCGTCACGACCGGCTTGTCACCGAAGCCGCCCTTCACCGAGGCATCGGCCACGCCTGAGGCCGACCCGGCAGCCGAGGACCCCGAGGCCGACGAGGCGCCGGACGCCGCGGCGGAGCTGGCCGCCGAATCGCCGGGCTTGTCGCCGGAGCCGCAGGCGGTGAGCACCGACACCGGCAGGACGAGTGAGACGAGCAGAACGCGTGAGCGAGAAAGCACAGGGGGTCCCTAACCGGGTGGACAGCAGAACGGCAAACCCTGTCAGCCTAACCCGGGCAGCTGTGCGCTCCTGCCGGCCGACGCTGAGGAGTCGCCATGACCAGCATCGCAGTGCTGGCGCAGATCGCCCGCGACCGCCTCACAGAGGGGTAGGGCCAGGGACCGGACGATGCGCCGTTGACAGGCGCCTCAAGCGCGCCGAACCTCGATGAGGCGGGCGTGAAGCCCGCTGAAGAGGATCGCATTCAAAGTGAGACCGTTCCACGTGACGGTCGCCTGCCGGAGCCGGCCGGTACCAGAGTGGTAGACGAACGTGTGGCCCTCAGCCCCAGGCAGGATGTCGTGGACGTTATCCCTGTCCTGCACGAATGGGCCAGTAGCGGTGAAGACAAGCTCAACATCCTGGAGAGTTCCATCCAGTTGCGGGAGGGCCGCAACGATCCTCAGCGAATCAAAATGCGGATCCTGTTCGGCAACTGTGGGAGTAACAGTGCCCACCACGTCCTGAAGTATGACGTAGTCAGCGCACTGATCCTGGGTGGTGAACCCGTAGGTCACCGTCCACTCGCCTTGTGCGCGGGTGGCACCCAAGAACATGGATCCGACGAGGCAGCCTCTTTCCCAGAAGGTTTGGGTATAGCTTCCGCTACCGCTCACGGAGTAGCGCACGACGCTCGTTGTTGCGGACGCGGTCGGCGGTATGAGCAGTATCACCGAAGCGGTGACGATCGACACGACCAAGGCACTGAATCTGGCTGCGCGAGCGAACATGGCGTGCTCCCAGAAGGCGCCGGCTCGTTGACCGCTGCCATTAGCGGAGAACCGCGGCGCTGCGCTTCGGTTTACACCCGATGAGGTTGCCAGGCAAGGACTGGTGCTTCGCCGTACGCGCTAGGGGCAAGGCCGCCTGCTCCGACTCGGCGCCGGACCTGGTGTCGCTGTTCGCCCGGATGGCTGATTGGCCTGGCTAACCCGCTCCGCAGCGCTGATCGCCCGGTCGGTGCCGAACGCCGGTCAGGGCTGGACCGAGGGCTCTCGCTCCGGCTCCGGGTCCGGCTCGACGGCCGCCGGCTCGACGGCCGTCGGCTCGCCGTGCAGCGCGTCCAGGAACGTCTTGGCCCAGTGCGCGACGTCGTACTCGCGCACCCGGCGCCGCAACGAGCGCATCCGCCGCCTGGCCTCCGATGGCGAGATCCGGGCAGCCCGGACGATCGCGTCCTTCAGGCCGGCGATGTCATGCGGGTTCACCAGGAAGGCGCTGCCCAGCTCGTCGGCGGCGCCGGTGAACTCGCTCAGCACCAGCGCCCCGGATTCGTCGTGCCGGCAGGCCACATACTCCTTGGCGACCAGGTTCATCCCGTCCCGCAGCGAGGTGACCAGCATGACGTCGGCAGCCAGGTAGAGCGCTGCCATCTCCTCCTGCGGATAGGACTGGTGCAGGTAGTGCACCGGCGCGCTGCCGACCTCGCCGAACTCGCCGTTGATCCGGCCGACGGTCACCTCGACCTCGTCGCGCAGCCGGCGGTACTGCTCGACCCGCTCCCGGCTCGGGCTGGCGACCAGCACCAGGACATCGTCCGGGGATCTCAGCCTGCCCTCCTGCAACAACTCCCCGTACGCCTTGAGCCGGTGCGCGATTCCCTTGGTGTAATCGAGCCGGTCCACCCCGAGCAGCACGGTCTTCGGATGGCCGAGGGCCGCCCTGATCTCCGCGGCCCGGGCCTTGACCTCGGGCCGCCGGGCGATCGCCTCGAAGCCGGCCGAGTCGATCGAGATCGGGAACGTCGCGGCCCGTACCGTCCGGTCGTCCTTCGCCGGCGCCGGGCCCTCGCGCCGCCGGCCCGCGGTGTTGCCGGCCCCGGCGTCGGCGGACCAGGTCCGCGGCACCCGCACCATCGATCCGCGGGTGGTGAGCCCGGCGGCCCGGCGGCAGGCGCGCAGGAAGTTGGTGGCGTCGCCTTGGCGCTGGAAGCCCAGCAGGTCCGCGCCCAGCAGGCCTTCGACGATCTGGCGCCGCCACGGCAGCTGGGCGAAGATCTCGTAGCCGGGAAACGGGATGTGGTTGAAGAACCCGATCCGCAGGTCCGGACGCAGGGACCGCAACATGCCCGGCGCCAGCTGCAGCTGGTAGTCCTGCACCCACACCACAGCGTGGTCGGCGGCCTGCTCGGCGGCCGCCTCGGCGAACCGCCGGTTGACCCGGACGTAGGCATCCCACCAGGCACGACGGAATCGCGGCGGCGCGATCACGTCGTGGTACAGCGGCCACAACGTGTCGTTGGAGAAACCCTCGTAGTAATCGCGGACTTCCTCGCTGGACAGGCCCACCGGCACCAGCCGCATGTCGGCCTCGTCGAAGGGCTCCGGCGCCGGCCCCGGAGTTCCGGTCCAGCCGACCCAGGCGCCGTCGGCCTGTTGCATCACCGGCTGCAGCGCGGTCACCAGGCCGCCCGGGCTGCGCCGCCAGGAGACCTGGCCGTCCGGGTCCTCGACGCGGTCCAGCGGCAACCGGTTGGCCACGACCACGAAGTCGTAGTCGCCGGTCTGCGCCGGCTGGCCGTGCGTTGTGCTGCTCATCAGAGTTGACTCCATGCGGCGCGGACGCCGGTCGCCGCGACAGCTGTCTCGTGAACTCAGGCCTCTCGACCATAACGTGCCGGTTCCGCTCACGGCAGCGCAGGGCCGTGGACGGCGCATCCGCAGCAGCGCATGGCAGGTGAGCTTGTTCCGCACCGCTGGGGCTCCGGTTGCGGTCAGGCCGCAGGCCCGGGCACAGTGAGGGCCAGGCCGCGTGTCGCTGCAGCGGTGTTGCGGCCCAGGCCCGGCCGGCTCAAACCGAGAGCCGTTCGGGCCGACCCCCCTGACCGAGCTGCCGCCGACGCGCGGTGGGACTGACCGGCGCGACCGGTCAGCAGCCGGAAGCCTCTACGGTGGAAGGATGATCTCGATATCGCGGCCGATCGAGGCCACCACCGAGCAGGTATGGGCGGTGCTCAGCGACGGTTGGCTCTATGCGGGATGGGTCGTCGGCGCCTCCCGGATCCGCGAGGTCGATCCGCGCTGGCCGGCCGAGGGCTCCCGGATCGCCCACTCGGTCGGCAGCTGGCCGCTGCTGCTCGACGACGACACCGAGGTGCTGACCTGCCGGCCAGGCCGGTTGCTGCGGCTGCTGGCCCGCACCCGGCCGCTGGGCGAGTCCCTGGTCGAGATCGAGGTCACCGCCCGTCCGGGTCTGGGCAGCTGCGCGGTGCAGCTGCGCGAGGACACGGTCAGCGGCCCGGGGATGCTGGTGCCGGCCCCGCTGCGGCAGCTGGCGCTGGCCCCGCGCAACCGTGAATCGCTGAGACGGCTGGAGTACCTGGTGCTGGGGCGGGCGCGCGGCGAGCACTGACCTGCGTTATCGAAATTGACAATCAATGTCATTAACGGTTGGCTGGTTGCGGCGGCCCGACCGGACGGCTGCCCTGCCACCTCCGGGAGACCCGATGCCTGCCCCAGCCACCACCCGGCCGGTCGCGGCGCTGGCCGCGGCGCTGCTGGCCGTCGGGCTGACCGGCTGCGCCACCTCGCCGCGCGTCCAGCAAGCGGCCAGCGGCGGGCTGATCGAGGTCGCCGCCAGCACCAACGTCTGGAACAGCATCCTGAGCCAGCTCGGCGGCAGCCACGTCCGGGCCACCTCGATCATCTCCAATCCACAGACCGATCCGCACGCCTACGAGCCCACCCCCGCCGACGCCCGCACGATCGCCCGGTCGCGGGTCTTCGTCGAGAACGGGGTCGGCTATGACCCGTGGGCGGCCCAGATCGTGGCGGCCAGCCCGGATGAGCGCCGGACGGTGATCGACGTCGGGCGGCTCACCGGGGTGCCCGACGGCGGCAACCCGCACCGCTGGTACTCCCCCACCGACGTCAGCAAGGTCGCCGACGCGATCACCGCCGGTCTGAAGAAGGCCGATCCGGACGACGCCGGCTACTTCGACGAGCGGCGGCGCAGCTTCGAGACGGTGGAGCTCGGCCCGTACCACCGGTTGATCGACGAGATCCGGGCCGGCTACGCCGGCACCCCGGTCGGCGCCAGCGAGAGCATCTTCGCGCCGCTGGCCGACGCGCTGGGCCTGCGGCTGACCACGCCCGCCGGATTCCTGCAGGCCATCAGCGAGGGCGCCGAGCCCAGCGCGGCCGACAAGGCCGCCAGCGAACGCCAGCTCAGCGACCGGGCCGTCAAGGTCTACGTCTACAACAGCCAGAACGCCACCCCGGACGTGGCGGCCCAGCTGGCGGTGGCCCGTCGGGCCGGGGTGCCGGTGGTCGGGGTGACCGAGACGATCGACCCGCCCGACGCGAGCTTCCAGCAGTGGCAGGTGAGCCAGCTGCAGGCGCTGAGGTCGGCGCTGGCGCAGGCGAGCGGTCGATGAGCGAGCAGCCGCCGGCCGACCGGCTCCCCGAGGTGCTGGCGCTGACCGGCGTCACCGGCGCGGTCGGCGGCCGGGTCATCTTCTCCGACGTCAACCTGCGGGTCCGCGCCGGTGAGTTCGTGGCGGTGCTGGGGCCCAACGGCGTCGGCAAGTCCACGCTGCTCAAGGCGGTGCTGGGGCTGCTTCCGATCAGCGAGGGCCGGATCGAGGTGTTCGGCGGGCCGCCGGGACGGCACAACTCCCGCATCGGCTACCTGCCGCAGCGGCGGGCCTTCGACCCGGCGACCCGGATCCGCGGCATCGACATCGTCCGGATGGGCTGGGACGGCGACCGCTGGGGCGTCGCGTTGCCGGGCCGGCTGACCGGCGGCGCCGGCCGGGCGGCCCGCGACCGGGTCCGCGAGGTGATCGCCCTGGTCGGCGCCGAGCCCTACGCCCACCGGCCGATCGGGCAGTGCTCCGGTGGCGAGCAGCAGCGGCTGCTGATCGCCCAGGCGCTGATCCGCCGTCCGCAGCTGCTGGTGCTCGACGAGCCGCTGGACAGCCTGGACGTCACCAACCAGGCCTCGGTGAGCGCGCTGATCCAGGAGGTCTGCCGCAGCCACCAGGTCGCGGTGCTGCTGGTCGCCCATGACGTGAACCCGATCCTGCCCTACCTGGATCAGGTGATCTACCTGTCGCACGGGGGCGCGGTGATGGGGCCGCCGGAGCAGGTGATCACCGCCGACACCCTCAGCATGCTCTACGGCACGACGATCGACGTGCTGCGCGACCGCACCGGACGGCTCGTGGTGGTGGGCCAGCCGGACAGCCACGCCGAGCACGGGCCGCACCGATGACCGGTTTCAGCTGGAACCTGATCGAGGACGTCCAGCTGCTGCTGAGCTACCACTTCATGCTCAACGCGCTGCGGGCCGGCACCATCGTCGCGGTCCTGGCCGGCGCGATCGGCTACTTCATGGTGCTGCGGCGGCAGAGCTTCGCCGGGCACACCCTGGCGGTGATCGGCTTTCCCGGCGCCGCCGGGGCGACCTGGCTGGGGCTGAGCGCGGGCGCGGGCTATTACGGCTTCTGCATCGCCGGCGCGCTGGTGATCGCGGCGCTGCCCCGGGCCGGACGCCGCAGCTCCGGCTTGGGCGGGTACGGCGACGAGTCTGCCGTCATCGGCACCGTGCAGGCGGTCGCGCTGGCCTGCGGATTCCTGTTCGTCAGCCAGTACCACGGCTTTCTGGGCGGGCTGACCAGCCTGCTGTTCGGCACCATCACCGGGGTGTCCGACGGCCAGGTGCTCGCGCTGCTGGCAGCCGGCGCCGGGTGCCTGCTGGTGCTGCTGGCGCTCGGCCGGCCGCTGCTGTTCAGCAGCATCGATCCCGACGTCGCCGAGGCCCGGGGCGTGCCGGTGCGGCTGGTCGGGACCGCCTTCCTGGTGCTGCTCGCGGTCGCCGCGGCCGGGACGAGCCAGGTGACCGGCAGCCTGCTGGTGTTCGCGCTGCTGGTGACCCCGGCGGCGACGGCCAGCCGGCTGACCGCGCGTCCGGGGCTGGGGTTGGCGCTGTCGATCCTGATCGCGGTGGCCGTCACCTGGCTGGGCGAGGGCATCGCGTTCTTCTCGCCGTACCCGATCGGGTTCTGGGTCACCACGCTGGCGTTCGCGGCGTTCCTGCTGGCCGCCGGTTACCGCGCCGGACGCGACCGCCTCGGCCGGCGGCGGACTGCCGGCCCGGCTGTGGCGTTCGCGCCCTCGGCGGCCGGGAGCGGGCAGTGAGCGCGCTGCTGGCCGCCGACCCGGTGACCGGGATAGCAAGCATGCTGTCGCAGCCGTTCATGCGCAACGCGCTGCTGGCCGGGACCGCGATCTCGGTGCTGTCGGGGCTGGTCGGCTACTTCGTGGTGCTGCGCGGCCAGGTCTTCGCCGGGGACGCGCTGTCGCACGTGGCCTATGCGGGCGCCCTGGCGGCGCTGGCGGCCGGCCTGGACCTGCGCTTCGGCCTGTTCGCCGCCACCATCGGCATCGGGCTGCTGCTCGGCCTGCTGGGCGGCCGGGGGGTGGCCGACGACGTCGTGATCGGCACCGTCTTCGCCTGGGTGCTGGGCCTGGGCGTGCTGTTCCTGACGCTCTACACCACCTCCAGCAGCACCGAGAACGGCGCGGCCAACGTCACCGTCCTGTTCGGCTCGCTGCTGGGGATCACCGCGAGCGCCGCGGCCACGGCGGCCTGGATCGCGGCGGCCCTGATCGCGGCGCTGCTGCTGATCGCCCGCCCGCTGCTGTTCGCCAGCGTCGATCCCGGCATAGCCGCCGCCCGGGGGGTGCCGGTCCGGTTGCTCGGGCCGCTGTTCCTGGCGATCCTGGGCGCCACCGTCGCCGAGGCGAGCCAGGCCGTCGGCGCGCTGCTGCTGTTCGGGCTGCTCGCGGCGCCGGCGGCCGCGGCCCAGCGGCTCACCGCCGACCCGTGGCGGGCCTTTCCGCTGGCCGCCGCGCTGGCGGTGCTGGCGATGTGGGCCGGGCTGGGCCTGGCCTACGCCGCGCCCGCGCTGCCGGCCAGCTTCACCATCACCGGCTGCGCGGCCGCCGAATTCGCCGCGGCGGCCGGTTACGGCATGCTGCGCCGATCGTGGCAGCCGAGCGCGAACCGCTCGCGGAAGGTCCACGGGCCGCCGTCATAGCGCCAGAGCCGCACCGCCCGCGCGGTGATCGGAAAGGGCGCGAACCGCTGCCGAAGCTCGCCGAGCGTGCGGCTGGCGACCTCCGGGCTGACCTTGTTCTGCACCGTCACGTGCGGCCGGTAACCCTGCCGGTCCTGCGGGCCCAGCTGGTCCCACCAGAGCGTCTGCAGCTCGCGGTGCAGGCCGAGCAGCTCGGCCGAGCGCAGCCGGTAGGCCACCCCTCGGCCCAGGGACATCAGCTCGCCGACCTCGACCGGGAACGGCTCGCGGGCAGCTGCGGCCAAGGCCAGCTCCGCGGTCAGCTCCGGCTCCCGCTCGCCGGGCAGCGCGTGGAACAGGGTGACGTGCGCGCCGACCTGGGTACGGCCCGGCGGGAAGAGCGCGGCCCGTTCCCGGTCGAAGCGGGCCTGCGCCGTCTCATCGATCTCAAGGGTCACGACGAGCGGACGGGCTTGCCCTGGATCCGGCGGCACACCTGCCATCGTGCCAGCCGCTCTGGACTTGGCCAGCGGTGAACCCGTGACCGGGGGTGCAGCTGGGACTGTCGTAGCAGCGGCCCCGGCCTGCGGCGCGGCGGTCGGGGTAGGGCGCAGCCGGCGCATATCCCATACTCAGCGTCATGTTGCTGGCTGAGGAACTGCTGCTGCTCGGGCTCGACCCCGATCGGGGAACGCTCGTCAACAATGCCCGCCAGCAACTGGTGGTGGGCCTGTCCGGTGCGCTGATCGGCGAGCTGGCGCTGGCCGGCGCCGTGCAGCTGTCCGGCGGGCGCTTCGTCGCGGCCGGGCCGGCGCCGGAGCACCCGCTGCTGGCCCGGGTGCACGCGCTGCTGGCCAAGCCCACCCACCGGCGGGCGGTCGGCCAGCTGCGTCAGGTCGACAAGGCGGTCGGTGGCGTCTGGCCCCGGCTGGTCGATGGCCTGATCGACCAGGCGGTGCTGGGCCGGCGGCAGGACCGGATGCTGTTCTGGACGGTGACCCGGCATCCGGTTCTTCAGCCGGACGCCCGGAACGAGCCGCTGCGGCGCGTGCGGCTGGCCGCTGCCGGTGACAACGGCCTGGAAGCGCGCACCGCGGTATTGCTCGCGCTGGCGGGGCCGTCCCGGCTGCTGGAGGTGATCGCACCGGACGGCGCCGACCGGCGGCATGCCCGGCAGCGCATCAAGATGGCCACCGAGCTGACCCCGGTCGCTCCGGTGGTCAAGCGGGTGATCGCCGAGATGCAGGCCGCGGCTGCGGGAGCGGCGACGATCGCCGTCACGACGTCTGCCAGTTCGTGAGCCCGGCCGCCTGGCGAATGAATAGTGACCATGCATGTGCGGGACCGGGCGCATGGCTTGTTCGGGCCTCGGGCAGGCGCGTAACGTGCTCGGCACCATCTCACCGCCCGGACTTCCACCATCCGGACTCGATGGACCAGAGGGTGTGCCCATGCGCAGGAGATTCTGGTTCGAAACCAGCACAGCGGTGCTGAGCGGAGCGCTCGCCGTCCTCACGCTGTTCTGGCGGGACTGGATCGAGATCACCGGCTGGGATCCCGACCAGCACAGCGGCGCCCTGGAGTGGTGGGTGGTCTGCGGGCTGGCCGCCCTCGCGCTCGGCTCGGCATTGCTGGCACGCGCGGAATGGCGCCGTCGACCGGCTACGGCATGACCGGCCTCCCGCCCAACGTCCCCCGCCGCGCCGGCGGGCACGCCGCCGACCGGCTGCGCGAGCAGCTGGCGCGCGAGTACGGCATCGTCGTGCCGGATGACCGGCCGGATCCGGCTCACCGCGCCGACCCCGACAGCGCGACCGAGAGCCCCGACGATGCCGGTCCGGCCGAGGCCGAATTCGACCCGGACGGCCGGCCGGATCCGGGCCAGCAAGAGCACTGATCAGGAAGGATCAAGCTGATGCGCGATCCCGAGCAGGCGCCGGCAGCCGCTGCCGTCCCCCGGCCACGACGGGCCAGCGCGCCGGGTGGAAAGCCGCTGTTGCGGTTGCTGGAGCTGCTGGGATCGGCGGGATATGACGAAGCGGCCGTGGAGACGGTCGGCATCGCCGTCGACACTGCTCAGCAGGGCGCCTTCCGCCAGCGGGCTG